>JBJXEX010000281.1:0-66841 GCA_046156195.1 Planctomycetaceae bacterium
CCGAATTTCCGAAGTGCCAGACCCCTGACTCTACCCGTCGGCTTGCAGAGCCGCCTCCAACTGCGCCATCTGACGGTACGCACCGAATCCGCGCGACATCGAAAACAGGGCGAACGCGTGAAACCCGGCACTGAAGAAATCTTCCAATGCGAGATAAGCCAAACCATCGAGCAGATACAGCCCCATGCCAATTCCGAAGACCCACAGGATCCGCTTGCGGGTGAGCCAGCCAACCAGACAGACCACCGCCGCCACGCACACCGAAAACCCGATCGCAATTCCCATCACCAGCGTGGCGATCTGCGGCTGCTCTTTCCCAATCTGCACAGCGATCGCATCGACGATCGCCGTGATCGACAGTCCGATGATGAAGTGCGAATCTCCGCCGCCATGTGCCATCGCCGTATTCACCAGCGACAAAGCGGCGATCCAAAAGAACCAGTTCGCGCCGGCATCGCCATTCTGCTTCAGAGCGGCGAACGCCTGGCCAATGCGAGCCGCGGCGTCATGCAGAGCAGGTTCGGACTCGGCGGCTGGCTCGGTGGACTCGGCCATATTGAGGTTCCATGAAGGGAGGCGACGTATGAGGGGCGGGAGTCTATTCAGCGATCAAGAGACTCGCGAGCCAGCACTTTCCGTCGGCCGTGAGGAGTCGTCGCCGACTAAATTCGGATTACACTGCTCGCCGTTGAGTCACCGTCCCGCGAGGCCCGCATCATGCCTAGTCCGTTTCCAGGAATGGATCCTTTTATCGAACGTCCCGCGATTTGGCCGGACTTTCATGACCGCCTCATTTCGTCGATCGTTGGATACTTGCAGCCTCTGCTGCGTCCGAAGTACGCCGCACTGACTCAAGATCGATTGTTCCTCGTGCAGTCGGATCGGCCGATCTACCCCGATGTCGCCGTGCTGCAATCACCGCAACTCGGATGGCCAGGCCGTTCCAGTACGGTTGCCGTCCTTGAGCCAGATGGTCCGGCCGTGTTTGCCCTTGATGAGGAAGAGATTCGCGAACCTTATATCGAGATCGTCGAGGCCGCCGGAGGCCGCCTTGTAACCGCCATCGAAGTCATCAGTCCCACCAATAAGGACCGTGGCCAGGGTCAAGATGCTTACGAGCGTAAGCGAGAGGAGTACTGGGATGCCGGAGCAAATCTTGTCGAGATCGACTTGTTGCGGAGCGGAGCGCCGATCGTCCGCATCGCCAATTACAAATTGGAGCGTCTGCGACCTTGGGATTATCTCGTTGCGGTGAATCGCCGTTGGCCGGGCCGACAAGAGGTCTATGCCGTCCCGCTCGAACGGCGATTGCCCCGCGTGTCGATTCCCTTGCTGAATCGTGATCTTGATGTCGTGCTCGATCTGCAAGCTCCGTTTGACCGCTGCTGGGACGAGGGACCATATCCCGCACTGTCACACTACGACCAACCGCCTCCGGGGGAACTTGACGCGGAGCGAGTCGCCTGGTGCCAGCAACGATTGCGCGACGCGGGGCTTCTCGGATAGCCTTTGACACATGTCGCACACACAAACGAACTCGATCGATGATTCGCTCACGGGGAAAACCATTCTCGCCGCTCTGCGAGCTTGGCAATCCGACCTCAGTTGGAAGGGTGCTCGCGACCTGCTGGCCGCTCGGCGAGTGACGGTCAACGGGACGACTTGCCAGGACGAGGCGCGGCGACTGCAGACGGGCGATGTCGTGGATGTCTCGGACAAGTCGCGACCGAAGCCGCCGCGGCACGAGGCGATTTGTATTCGGGATTTCGATGAGCATTTGATCGTCGTCGAAAAGCCGGCGGGCATGTTGACCGAGCGGCCGGCGGCCGAGTTCGGTGCTCACAAAAAAGGAGCGGCACAAATTCCGTCGCTCGACGAACTGCTGCCGCGAGTCATCGACGAATACGCCGGACGACGATTGCGCCAAGAGGAGCGTTCGATCTTCATCGTGCATCGGCTGGATCGAGACGCCAGCGGGTTGCTGGTCGTGGCTCGGACGCCGGCCGCTCACGAAGGGTTGATGAAGCAGTTCGCCGCTCGCACACCCAGCCGCGTCTATTGGGCGATTGTCGCGGGACGAGTCGAAGCACAGACCATCCGCACGCACTTCGTTCGTGATCGCGGCGACGGCAAACGTGGCAGCATCGAATATCAGAAAGAGCCATCGACCGCCGATTCGCGCGACGTGCAATTGGCCATCACGCATGTGAAACCGCTAGCGAGACGGCGCGGATTGACGCTGCTCGAATGCCGGTTGGAGACGGGACGCACGAATCAAATCCGCATCCACCTGGCGGAGTTGGGGCATCCAATTCTCGGCGACGTGAAGTATGGGCCGCTGGTGAAGGGCGAGCCTGCATCGCGATTGGCTCTGCACGCGATGGAGCTTGAGTTCACGCATCCGCTGACCGGTGCAACGGTGCGATTCGAAAGCGAATGGCCGAAAGAGCTGCCGCTACCAACGTAGCCGCGTTCGCCAGAACGCGGGCTTTTGCTCCAGTTTCCCGCATAAGTAACCCGAAGCGTAAGCGAGGGCGAGCGCTGCAGGACGCGACAAATCCCGGATTCCGAATGCCGTGGAGCGCTCGCCCTCGCTTACGCTTAGGGTTACTTATCTGTTGCCATTCGCCTGAGCGACAGGCGGGCCGCCTGTCGCTACGGCGTTCACTTCCAATAGACCTTCATCACATACCACACGGCGACCGGGACCACGAAGATCGGCAAGACCAACATGAAACCCAGCGGCTGGGGAACCGTTGGCCACATCGCGAGCAAGCCTTGGTCCAACAAGACCGAACCGATGGTGGACCAGCACATCGCCAAAATGCCGATCTGCTTCCGATGGGCTTGCTCATCGGGATCCAACTGTGACCAGTAACGGCGCGGTCCGGCGACGGCTTTCGGAGCAGGAGCGGGTGCAGGAGCGGGTGCGGCCGCAGCCGGTTGCTCGGCGGCCTTCTCGGCTTTCTTGCCTTTCTTCGGTTCCGGAGCGGCGACGGCCTTGGTTTCCTTCTTCGGCACAACCGGCGTTTCACGCGTTCCCGGCGGGTAATACTTGGAGATCGCTTGGCTGATCGCTTGCGGGGTGGCGAGCACTGGGCGAACCGGTAGATCGAACGAGACCCGAAGTTCCTGCTCCAGATCGTGTGTGATTTCGTCGGTGCAGGCGACGAGGATGTAGTCGTCGTCAACGAACAGCGGAATGATCGAGTTGCGACGCACGCTGGCTCGCGCCACGCGGTCGAGCACTCCGTCATCGGGAAGCGTTTCCGCGAGATCGACATACGACAGACCGAGTTCAACCGCGAAGGCGCGTGTGGCGGTCTCGACATCGGTGAGCTTCATCTGCACGACGGCATCACGCACGGTCAGGCCGCGCTTGTCGGCGAACTCTTTGACCTCTTTGATCTGCTGCTTGGTGATCGTCCCTTGCTCGGCTAGGACGTTTTCGGTCAGGCGATTGCCGATGCGCGATAACTCTTCGGGGAACTCGCGGCCCTGACTCTCATCGTACTCGCGCTTCCGTTCTGGATCGGTCAGGCAGAGCATCGCCTTGGCCAGCTCGTTGAGCAGTTCCTGCGACGGGATCGAGTACTGCCCGGACGCGTACTTGCGGACATGGGCATTGAGCTTGCGATAGTTCGCGCGAATTTTCTCGGCGTTGTCCTCGAATTGGACCGCTCGAAGCAGCGTGTAATGGTCCGGCGGACGCGGCCCGTCAGGAATGCCCAGCCAATCCTTGTAGACGTCCAATGCCACGAGTCACTCCTCGATGGATGCAAACGACGGTCGCTAACGTGGTGCCGTCGGAACCAAGTGCTGAATTGGAAAATGAGAAATGGAGAATGAAAAATGCAAAATTTCAGGACTTATGAAGTTATCGCCGAAGGCGTGGTTTTCCACCGCGGATCTCCATGTAACCCGAAGCGTCAGCGAGGGACGCAACACACTCCCTCGCTGACGCTTCGGGTTACATGCGGCTTCGCCGCGCTATCATTTTCCATTTCTAATTTTTCATTCCGCCCTCACATTTATTCGACGTGGTAATCCCGCGCCAGAACCTCGAACACGTCCACGTCCTTTGACTGCAAGCCGCCGCGGACGATCTCGGTCGAGGCCGCTTTGCGGCTTGTCAATTCCATGCCCGTGCAACTGATGCGGCCATTCGAGTCGTAGGAGTAGGTCACTTCGACTGGCGAACCCGCTGCCAGATTGGGGGGCAAGCCCGTGATGTAGAAGTCGCCGATTTGCTCACAGGCATCCGGGTCCATCGCGTCCCCTTCCAGCACGCTGACGTGAATCCGTTGCTGATTGGCAGATGTGGTCACGAACTTTTGCTTGATGTTGAAGGGGATCGACGTGTTCTTGGGAATCATGATGTGGTTGATCTTGCGGCTGCGATTGTGCGGGTCGGTGATCTTGACCCCCAGCGAGTGCGAATTGACGTCGCTGGTCTGCACGGATCGCAGTCGGTTGATGACCATCTTGGCCATACGGCTCTCGCCACCGGTCGCCTTGGCTTCGAGGATCGCGGCGTGAATCGCGGCTCCCTGAGCGACCGCCTCTTCCGGCTGCACATCGCGTGAAGGGGGGCGACCGGCGACTTCGGTCAGCATCTTTTCGACGATCGGCATGTACGTCGAACCGCCGACGAGGATCAGGTCATCCAGTCCGTTCATGCCGACGCCCGACTGTTGTAGCACCAGTTCTGTGGTGTCGCGCGTCCGTTGCAGCAGGTCCGCCGTGATCCGCTCGAAGTCGCCGCGCGTCATCGCGACCGTCAGCGAGTTCCCTTTGCAGTACACGGCGATTTGCGTTTGGGCTTTTTGCGACAGCTCGCGTTTGACCAATTCGCAGTCCTGGCTGAGCGACTGCAAAGTCTCCGGGTCTTCGCGAGGATCGACACCAAACTTGGTTTTGAACTGGGCCGAAACGTGATCGACGATACGGCGCGTCCAGTCGAGACCACCCAGCATCACATCGCCGTCGGTGGCGAGCACCTTGAAGTGCGTCGGCGTGTATCGCACGACGGTCACGTCGAACGTGCCGCCGCCCAGGTCGTAAACGATGACCGTTCGCTCTTTCTGAGCGAGGTCGGTGCGTCCCAATTCCCCCTTCATCCAGGCATAGGCCAAGGTCGCGGCGGTCGGTTCGTTGATGATGTCGATGACGTTCAAGCCGGCGATGCGACCGGCATCCTGCGTGGCCTTGCGGCGAACATCGTTGAAGTAGTACGGCACGGTGATGACCGCGTTGGCGATCGGGCCGACATGCACCTCGGCATCTTGTTTGAGCTTCTTCAGAATCAATGCGGAGATGAATTCGGGCGTCAGCTTCTTGCCTTGATAGACGACGAAATAAGCCTTGTTGCCCATTTCGCGTTTGATCGCCTCAATGACGTGCGTGGAATCTTCCACGGCGATGCGTTCAAAAGAGGGACCGACGATGACCTTGCCGTCATCACCCAGCAGCACGACTGACGGGGTGATTGTTTTGCCGTCGGCGTTGTTTTGCGCGACCGGATGGCCGTCCTTGTCAATTTGTGCCAGCGTCGAGTAGGTGGTTCCCAAGTCGATTCCGACAGTCGCTCCCGGCATCAGTTTCAGTGTCATGGTGTGGACCCTTGAGGTTGACTCAGAGCAAGTGTTCGTGCGACGAACAGCGGCCAAAACAGCGGCAGAATCCGCCCCAGCGGCCGATAAGAGGCGGGCATTCTGACGGTCCCCATCCAGTGAATCAAGCACGCCATCACGGAAGCTAACGGGACGAGAACACGACCCACACCTGCCTGTTGTGTCCGCGATGCGCTGCCTACCATCCGCCACGAGGCGGTGAAGATTCAGAGTCGAAACCATCAGGGAGAGGTGATTCGCAAGAATGACGACCGCTCCCCGACGGTCGCGGCTCCCCAAATTCACAGCCTCCCCGCGTGGTTCCCCGATCGTTCATTCGACATCTTATGCGTCACTCGTTCTCGATTGCTGAAGCGTCCGAAGACAGTCCGCGCGGAGCGGTGCGGTTGTTGCGCGAGTGGTTGCCGAGTTGGTCGGGCAGTGTCTTGATTCACGGAGCGGCGGTCTGCTGTTTCGTCGCGGTGCGCGAGTCAGGCCCTCAGATTTGGTCAGTCACGCGCGGGCACAATTCCAGCGAGTCTGCTCCGGCGCTCGACTCTCGTGCGGGCGGACTGTTGGCGAAGCAAGAGGACCAGATGCCGCCGCTGCTCTTGGAAGTCCTCAATCCGACGGACCTCCCGGCTGTGAACCCAAGTCCGCAACGCTCGCGAGCCACCGTCGAAGCTCTGCGGGACTTCGCGGAGACATCCTCACGCGAGGCCATCGACCATCACGTCGAAATCCTCCTCAGCGATCGGAGTCGGAGCCACATCTCGCCCACACCGCAGGTCTCCGAAGAACAGTCTCTTGTCACCCGTGTTGACCTCGGCTCGATTCGAGACGACGAGTTATTGCGACCTCTGGACTCAATGACAGAAACGACGAATTCCTCGGACAAGACTTCGTCCGAGAGCGGCTCGTCGGCGAGTCGAGGAAACGCGGCCGAAGACTCCACCGCGGCCACCGCGTCGGCCGCCTCGCAGGGAGCGGATGACGATCAACTGCCGCAACCGGTCGCGACGAACGTGGCTCCCCCGTATCCCGAAGCGGCACGCGCGGCGGGTCTGCAAGGGAAGGTGACATTGCGATTACGCATCGCCGCCGATGGGCATGTCGAGTCGCTCAAGATTCTGATTTCCAGCGGCGTCCCCAGCTTGGATGAATCGGCCTTGGCGACCGTGAAGAAGTGGCGCTTCGAGCCAGCTCGCCGATTCGGCCAACCGGTGGCGATGGACGTGAAGACGTCGGTCAACTTCCAAATCGCGGTGGAGTAGCTGTGAAGACTGAGAGCCGCGACCGTTAGGGAGCGCTGAGCGATCACGACTTAGGACCGCTCCCTGACGGTCGCAGCTCTAAAACTTCAGAGCCTCGGAGTGAATCGGCACGGTCATTGTGGCGCAGGCGGCTCGCGTGCGAGTGCTCCCTCGCCGAGCGTGAAACTCACACGCGAGCCGCGTGTGCCACAGCCGCGCGCGAAGCTGTGCCGGTCGCAACGATTGTCGAGCCGGAGCGAACGGCAGATTCGGTGTCATCGGTGTCTCAGCGACAATCGGGCGATTCGGGAGAGGCCGCACGACCGATTTCTTTTCTCAGGCGGCGAGCATCTCGCCGACAGACAACTTGATTGGCCGGCGAACTCAGGGAAGGGAGTGAGAATCTCCCGCTGTCCCGCAACTGTGATGGGGGACAAACGCCGCACACGCCACTGGTTGGCCGGTGGAGCAAAACGCACGAGCAGGGAAGCTCACCTCTAATCGCGAGGGATGTGCGTTTTGCTCCGCCGACTGCCGGGAAGGCGCGGCGTTTGGACGAACCCAAGCCAGGATACCTGAGTCGCCGGCGTCACCTCCTTCGCATCCTCGTGGAAAGGGATCGAAACATGGACGCTCGCATTTTGCTGCGCGCGGTGAGCATCACCGCTCCGCCCCGTTGTATTACTAGTTCTCAGATTCTTGTCGGCGTGCGCGCATTGTGGCGCGACGCGGAGCGTCGCGATTCCCGACGCGGAGCGTCGAGCCACATTGCGGCTTCGCCGCGTTGTTTAACCGCCACGCCATCGGCGTGCGCGCGACACGCTTTCAACCGCGAGAACGCCGTCAAACGTGAAACCGCCCACGCCGATGGCGTTGGGGTTAAACATGTCCGCGTGGGTCTGTTGGCGACTCGGCCCACGCTCTGGCGAGCGTGGCTACTGGTCATCGCAACCTTCGTCGTCTCGACGCGACTGGATGCTCAAGAGACTGGCTCGACACAGCCGTCGGCTCAAACTCAGATCGAGCCTGACGAACTCCCGTCGCTCCCCGAAACGCGAGTCCTCGCCAAGCCCACGCCCGGTCCCTTTCCGCGCGAGCCGTTGCCGGACGACGCCACCGTGACGGCGACTCGCACCGAAACGCCGACCTCACAAGTCGGCAGCGCGATCTCGGTCATCACCGAAGAGCAAATTCGCAAGAGCGGTCAGACGACGCTCCTCGGAGTTCTCCGCAGTGCGGGAGTTCCCGGCATTGATTTCGCGCAGACCGGCGGCCCGGGCTCGGCGACGACCGCGTTCATTCGTGGAGCCAATTCCGAGCAAACGAAAGTCTTGCTCGATGGCATTCCGCTCAACGATCCGTCGTCGCCGAAACGCGCGTTTGATTTCGGCAGCTTCTCGCTCGATAACGTCGAACGGATCGAAATCCTGCGTGGAGCACAAAGCACGCTGTATGGCTCGGACGCGATCGGCGGCGTGGTCAACATCGTCACCAAGCGCGGACAAGGGCCGGCCCAGTTTCGATTCAGCTCGCTGGGCGGGACGTTCGGGACGTGGCAGGAAAGCGCCGGCATCAGCGGCGGCAACGAACGCTATTACTACTCGGTCAACGGCTCGTACTTGAACACCGACGGCTTCTCCGCCGCCAGTAAACGCTTTGGCAACACCGAACGTGATGACTTCCGCAACGGCAACCTCGGCCTGCGAACCGGATATCTCTTCAACGACAACTTTGATGTCGATGTCGTCTATCGTTATCAAAAGGCGCACATCGCGATCGACGATGCCTTCGATCCGAACACGTTCTTCTCGCCGCTCGACAGCCGCAACTTCAACAACCTGGAGAGCAACGCCGTCCGCACTCAGCTTCGCTCGTTGCTGTTCGACGGGGCGCTTGAGCAGAAGCTCGGTTTCAACTTCGTCAATTACAACCGTGACTCGACGTTCTTCTTCGATGCCGGTAGTCCCTCCGTCCCGTTCTTCTTCGATGGCGAAACGCGGAAGCTCGACTATCAAGCCAACTGGAAGACGTTCGAGTCCGAGTCGCTACGCAACACGGCATCGCTCGGCGCGGAGTATCTCGACGAGCGGACGACGACGAACTTCGGCCCGACTCGGTTTGCTCAGCAAGATGCGCGGAGCCTATTCGTTCAGGATCAGATCGCCCTGTGGGATCGCTGGTTCACGACGGCCGGTTATCGCCTCGACGACTACAACCTTGCTGGCCCGGCCGACACGTTCCGAGTCACCTCACGCTATCTGTTGCGGGAAACGAACACCGCGTTTCACGGCTCCTATGGCACCGGCTTCCGAGCACCTGCGCTCGCCGAGCTGTTTGGATTCAGCGGCAACCCCGCCCTCAGACCCGAACGGAGCAAGGGCTGGGACATCGGCGTCGAGCAAGCTCTCGACGACAACCGCCGCTTTGTCATCGACTCGACCTACTTTCGCAACGACTTCAGCGACCTGATCACGTTCGGCCCGCCGCCGACCTTCGCGAACATGAATATCGCGAACGCACTGGCAACCGGAGTTGAAGTCACCGGTCAATGGCAAGCCTTCGACAACACCTACTTGTCGGCAGCCTACACCCACACCGACGCGACCAATCAGGCGACGGGCGCTCGGCTGTTGCGACGACCCACCGACAAGTTCGGCTTCGCGGTCGATCAATACTTCCTCGATCGCCGAGCCAACTTGAATCTCAACCTCCGCTGGGTCGGACATCGCGATGACTTCGACCCGTTCACGTTCGGAACCCGGCAACTGCCGACCTACACGGTCGCGAATGTTCAAGGCTATTACGACGTGAGCAAATCGGTACGACTCTTCGGCCGCATCGACAACGTCTTTGATAGGAAATACGAGGAGGTCTTCGCATTCACGACCCCTCGCTTCTCGGTCTTCGCTGGCGTGACGATCCTACTGGGAGGCGACGACGACGGGCTGTAAAAGAAGAGACCGTGTGACTCAGAAAGATTGTTCTTCTGGCTTTGTCGTGGCAGCCTTCAAAGACGAATCGAAGAAACCGAACAGGCGATCCAACTCTTGTCGCGCGACCCGCGCCGAGCGCCTTTCACCAAGCCTTGGTTGTCAGGCTACGCCCTGGATATGTGCGACAGCGAACCGATGCTGAATCTGTGGTGAGATTTCAATCCCGCGGATTCAGGCACGACCACGGACCAGAGCCACATCATTTTGACTTCGACTCCGCCTCTTCCGTGATGCAATAAAGAGATCGTTCCCCGCGCAGGAACAATTCGCGACCAACGATCGCGGCCGAGGCAGCGAAGACGTCGTCCAAGTGGTTGAAGGCCAGCTCACGCGGTTTGTCTTCGTGGCTGAGGACGATCGTGTTTCCGGCGAGATCGGTGACGTACACGCGGCGGCCGGCTCCGACGGGAGAAGCGTAAATGTCGGTGAGTCCGCCGAGGCGAATCTGGCCGGGGCGGTCTTCGCCGGTTGGCGCATTTACTCGCGACAGGACGCCTTGATAGTGCGTCAGGAAGTAGAGCGAGTCACCGTACAACAGCGGCGACGGGACATACGGAGTGCCGCGCGAGCGGCTCCAAGCAACGCGGTCGGTGCCAGTGATATCTCCTTTGGCTCGATCGAGTCGGATCGCCAGGAACGCTCGCTTCTCGTAGCTGCTGCCGGCGAACAGCATGCCCTCAGCGGCGACGGGCGTGGCGACGACGTTGGACGAGAGGCCGCCGCATTCCCAAATCACTTTGCCAGTCGCGAGGTCATAGCCCCGCACGCGATTGGTTCCGGCGACGATGAGCAGAGGCTTGTCGTTGTGTTCGATGATGATTGGTGAGGACCATGAGGTGTCCTCTTCGCGGTTCGCTTTCCAGAGTTGCCGGCCGGTCCGTTTATCGAAGGCGGCGATGAAGCAGGGGCCGTCGTGATCCCAATTGATGACCAGCGTGTCGCCGTACAACGCGGGCGAGATGCTCTCGCCGTGGCCGTGCTTGGTTTGCATCTCGCCGAATTGTTTTTGCCACTTCACTTCGCCGTTCAAGTCGAGGCAGTACAGCCCGTGTGAACCGAAGAAGGCGAAGACGTGCTCACCGTCGGTGACGGCCGAGTTCGATGCGAGGCTGCCGGTGTAATGTCCTCCTTCGTGTGGCAGCTTCTTGTGGACTGTCTTCTGCCAAAGGGTTTTCCCATCGCGGCGGTTGATGGCCAGCACGACGAACTCGTGCCGTTGCGTTACTGGCACACCGTCGTGAGTTCCCGGAGCGGTGCTGTTTTTCGGCGGCAGCTTCTCGCCGAAAGGAACGGCAGTTGTGAGGAAGATTCGATCCCCGGAAACGATCGGCGTCGAATGTCCTTTGCCGGGCAAGGGGACTTTCCAGCGGACGTTTTTTGTTTCGCTCCATTCGATCGGCGGATTCGCGTTCGGTGCGACTCCGGTTCCGAGTGGGCCTCGCCATTGAGGCCAACCCGGCTCCGGATCGTCCGCGCGAACGACGCCGATCACGAGGGACAAGAAAAGGATCGACAGGCTCATCCAACTGAACGATTTCGACATGGCTTACCTTTCGGCTTTTGAATTCGTCGCCTGACTCTCCGAGTCGGGAATTCTTGCGAAAGACTCCCGACTCGGAGAGGCTGGCTACGTTTTGAAGTGACCTTCCGTGTTCAGGCTCTCTTAAGACTGCGACTTTACGAACTGTGGCCGGCGGTTGAAGATGCTCGGCGAGAGGATCGACCCAACGAGGAACTCACGACGTGCTTGTGTATTTGGCGGACAGTTATTTCTACGGAATGCTGACTTGGCTGATCGCCGGGGCCGTTAGCTTTTGGCTGCTGCTACGTCTGCGCGGTCAGTGGCGTGGGCAGCTTAAGAAATTGAATTGGGTCAACGCCGGGCTGTCGCTGTGGATGGGGTTGGCTCTGCTGACGAGCGTCGAGTTGTACTTCGCTCTGGTTTATGACGCCTCGGATTCGTTCAACATGACGAACGTGTCGCGGAAGTGGTTCGCGTTGCATGTGGACCCGGTGAAGCAGAAGCATCACATCGAAATTCGGCCGGGCGAAGGGTTGAACATCCGCGACGACCGCGACTATCCGACAAAGCTTTCCCAAGATCAGCGGCACTTGGTGTTCTTCGGCGACAGTTTCACGTTCGCTCAGGGAGTGCCCGAAGTGCGTGACCGTTTCAGCAACCGCGTGCGAGCGGTGCTCGAACCGGCCTCGAATGGCAAGATCGTAGTCTCGAACCTCTCCGACGCAGGCACCGATCTGTTCTGGGTCGAGGGGTTGATGAAGACGCTGTTCGAGAATGGCCATCGCGTGGACACGGCGGTCTATGTGCTCTGTCTCAATGACATCGAGACGTTTCACGAGCGGCATCTGACCTACTACCAGGACTTGAGCAAGCACTCGCCGACGTTCTTTCTGTTTCGCGACACCTACTTTTTCAACTGGGTTTATTTCCGAGCGAAGCAGGCGAGGCTGAAGGACGTGCGCGGCTATTTCTCGTTCGTGCAGGAGTATTACTCCGGCGAACCGTGGGAGAAGATGAGCCGAAAACTGGATCAGATGCAGACGCTGTGCGAGGCGAACGGGACGGACTTTCGGATCGTGGTCTTTCCGTTTCTGCACAACTTGGGGCCGGAGTATCCGTTTCGAGAGGCTCATCAGAAGATTGTCGAGCACTGCCGATTGCGAAACATTCCTGTCTTGGATTTGGAGCCGGAACTGACTCCGTTCGCCGCGAAAGGACTGACCGTGAACCGGTTTGATGCCCATCCGAATGAGCTGGCTCACCGGCTCGCGGCCGACGCGATGTTGCGAGAACTTCTGAGAGATTTCTCCGCGAATGGAAATCCGTAACCGGACGGTTCATAATCCCGCCCCCATGACAGCACCTCTTAACAAAGTCTTCCGCCTCGAGCGTGACGGAAACGTCCTGATCGTCGCCCCTCAGGGTGATGCCAGCGGCTTCCGTTACAACGATGTGCATCAAGAGTCCAACGTGACCTTGCAGGTGCTGGATGATCCGACGCTGCAGCACGTCGTGATCGACTTCAAGTCCGAGCAGATTCTGGGGTCGATCATTATCAGCGTGGTGATCAAGGTCTGTCGCAAAGCGGGAGGCAAAGGAGGCAAGGCCGTGTTCTGCAATGCCTCGAAGGACATGCTGGAAGTGCTCACGACGATGAACCTGACCAAACTGTGGCCGCACTTCACCAGCCGAGCCGAGGCGATCGCCGCCGTTCGTGCCGGTTGATATTCACTCGTTGCGAAGGACATGTGCGTGACCGTCACTCCCACTCCCGATATCGCCGCCACTCCCGCCGCTCCCCCCGCCGCTTCTGCTGTCCGACCGATCGCCGTGATCGATATCGGGACGACCGCCATCCGCATGGCCATCGCCGAGATTGATGGCTCCGGCTCCGTCCGCATCTTGGAAACGGTGTCGCAAGGGGTCGATCTCGGCAAGGACACGTTCACTCGCGGCATCATTCGCCGAGGCACCATCGAAGACTGCGTCAAGGTGCTGGTCAGTTACCGCCAGTTGCTCAACGAGTACCAAGTCACCAGCACCGACCAGATTCGAGTTGTCGCCACCAGCGCGGTGCGAGAGGCGGCCAATCGCCTGTCGTTCATTGACCGCATTTACATCGCCACCGGCCTGACGGTCGAGCCGCTCGACGAGGCCGAGGTCAATCGCATCACCTTCGTCGGCATCAAGCCGTACCTCGATTCAGAGCGGGCACTCGCGTCGGCCAAGACGTTGGTCGTCGAGGTCGGCGGCGGCAGTACCGAAGTGCTGCTCGTCCAAAGCGGACAAGTCGCGTACTCGCACACTTATCGGCTCGGTTCACTGCGGCTGCGTGAGATGCTCGAAGAGCACCGCCTGCCGAAGCTGAAAGTCCGCTCGATCATGCAGAGCCAGATTGGACGCACGGTTGAGGAGATCGTGGTCCACGTTCCGCCGGAAGGCTCGACGGAGTTGATCGCACTCGGTGGCGACGTCCGATTCGCCGCGGCCCAGATTCTGCCGGAGAAGAAGCTGCAACATCTCGGCCGAGTCTCGACCGCCTCGCTGGAACGGTTCACCGACAAAGTCTTGGAGATGTCTCCCGACGAGATCGTGCAGAAGTATCAAATCTCGTTTCCCGATGCGGAGACGCTCGGCCCGGCGCTGCTGGCCTACAGCCTGTTGGCGCGGACGCTGCACCTCGATCACATCCTGGTCACGAATGTGAATCTGCGAGACGGCTTGCTCAAAGATCTCGCTGTCCGCGGCGCGTGGACGGAGGATTTCTCCGAGCAAGTTCTCCGCTCGGTGATCGACTTCGGCCGGAAGTTTTGTTTCGACGAACCGCACGCCACGCACGTCGCGATGCTGGCCAAAAAACTCTTCGAGCAGCTTCGCGAACAGCATCAACTCGACTCCCGCACTGGCCTGCTGCTGCAAGTCGCCGCGCTGCTGCATGAGATCGGGCTGTACGTCAACACGACCAGCTATCACAAGCACTCGATGTATCTGATCCAAAACGGCGAGTTGTTTGGAGTGTCTCGCCGAGATCAACTCTTGGTGGCGCTCGTCGCCCGCTACCACCGCCGAGCCTCTCCGAAACCGACCCACGCCGGCTATGCCTCGTTGGACCGCGATGGCCGCGTCACCGTCGCCAAGCTCGCCGCGTTGGTGCGAGTCGCCATCGCGCTCGACCGCTCGTATCGCCAGCGCATCACCGAGTTGACCTGCGAACGCGAAGACGATCGCCTGGTCATTCTCATCCCGAACGTGGATGACTTGTCGCTCGAACAACTCGCCCTGAAGCAAAACGGCTCGCTGTTCGAGGAAACCTTCGGCCTGCAAGTTGTGCTGCGTGCGAAACAGGAATGAATTTTCCAAAACGATGCCAGGAAAAAATCGTCGTGACGGATTTCGTTCACTGTGTTAGCGTCCGTCCCTCACTCAAAAGGAGGTGTTTCATGTCGCAGCGGCTTACGGGCACGATCCAAGATGGTGTTTTGAAATTTGACGATCCTCCGCTCGGCTTTCCTGATCGCAGCCGTGTCGTGGTGATTTTGGAACCGCTCACTGAAGTCGAGCAGCGGCTGGCTGCTTGGAATTCGATCGAAGAGCGATTGCGTCAGCGTCCAATCAATGCACAGGGCCTTCGCTTCACTAGGGACGAGTTGCATGAACGCGATTGACACGAACATTTTGGTGTATTCGTTCGACGAGTCGGAGCCAACGAAACGGTCCATAGCCAGGCAACTGATTCGCCAGCGAATCTCCGCCAAAGACACCGTCCTGCTGTGGCAAGTGGCGGTTGAGTTTTTGGGTTGCTTGCGTCGCTGGCAAGCGGCTGGCCGAGTCACGGCAGATGACGTTGTCAATCTGTTTGAGGACGTTCTTTTAAGCTTCCCGTTGATCCGCCCAACGCGCGAAATCCTGCTTCAATCGCAGCGGTTGTTTTCCAGATACAGCCTTTCCCACTGGGATAGCTTGGTCATCGCGGCCTGCAGCGACGCAGAAGTCGACACCTTGTATTCGGAAGACATGCAGAACGGCCAAGTCTATGACGGCGTGCGAGTCATCAATCCGTTCGTGTGATGCCCTCGGTCTCAAGCATTTAACCATGCCACAAGAACTCCGAATCGCCGAAGCCGCCGCTCATGCTGGGGCGGAGATTGCCCTCCATCACTTTCAGAACTTGGCTCACGTCACCAGTGAAATCAAACCGGGTGAGGCGAGCTACAACCGCGTCTCGATTGCCGACGTGGAATCCGAACACGCGATCGTCGCCGTCATCCGCGACTCGTTTCCGAATCACGCGATCCTGGGCGAGGAAGCCCACTCGGCGGACGCTGCGGCCGAGCATCTGTGGGTCATCGACCCGATCGACGGCACGAACAATTTCCTGCACGGCATCCCTCAGTTCGGCATCTCGGTGGCTTACTACCAAGCCGGGCAGCCGGTCTGCGGAGTGATCCTCAATCCGGCTCGCGGAGACAGCTTTGTTGCGGCGCGCGGGCACGGAGCTTTTCACAACGGTCAGCGAGTCGCCGTCTCCCAACATCGCCGGCTGGATGAAGTGCTGATCGGACTCGGCTTCTACTACGACCGCGGCGCATTGATGGAAGCCACGCTCTCCGCGATGCGAGAACTCTTCGGACACAACATTCACTGCATCCGCCGCATGGGAGCCGCGACGCTCGACCTGTGCATGGTCGCCTGCGGACAACTCGGAGCCTACTTCGAGTACGAACTCTCCCCGTGGGACTTCGCCGCCGGACGTTTGTTTGTCGAAGAGGCCGGTGGTCGAGTCACCACCTGCGACGGTGGTCCGCTCCCCTTGGCGAAGACTCACATCCTCGCGACCAACGGTCTGCTGCACGACGCCATGCAAGAAATCGTGCAACGACATTATTGGCACGCTCTGGAACTCGCGCACTCGACCCCTCTTGCTCAGCGGACATCGCCACCACCGGGGGGCTGACGCCACCCCGCTCGCCTGCGCGTCAATGTTCGCCTCACGAAGCCAACAACTGCTGCTCCAGTGTTTGCAGCAGTTCGCTGGCCGACCACTGCCGAGTCGCGATCGTGAACGGCGTGTCGTCCGTCAGCCAAGCTTGGACTTGTCGTTCGGCGGAGATCACCGTGCTGTGATTGCGGCCGCCGAAGAATTGGCCGATCTCGCTGTACGCCGCTTGTGTCAGCTTGCGAGCCAGAAACATCGCCAGCATTCGCGGCTGAACCACATGCCGAGCACGACTGCTCGAACGCAATTCGTCCGGGATCATTCGGAACAAGTCGCAGACGACTCGCTCCACATCGGCCATCCGCACGATCCGCACGCAGTCCCGCTGCAAGTCCGCCAGTATCTGCCGAGCGGCCGCCGCATTCATTCGCTCTGGGTTCATGGCGAAGTGCGCGGCGAGACAATTCAACGCCCCTTCCAACTCGCGGACGTTGTTGCGAAACCATTGAGCCACCAACGCGACCGCATCGGGTGTCAGTTCGAGCGTATGTTGCGTCAGTTTGTGCTGGATCATCCGCGTCCGCGTGTCGAGATCGGGAACTTCCATCCGGCAGACCAAACCCGACACGAACCGCGTCGAGAGTTCCTCGCTGATCTGCGACAGCAATCGCGGATGCCGATCCGCCGTGACGGCCAATTGCTTGCCCAGACTTTCAAGCGTCTTGATCGTGTGCAGGAACTCTTCCTGAATGACACGCTTGCCGTCAAAGAAATCGACGTCATCCACGAGCAGCACATCAACGCTGCGGAAGCGTTGCCGAAAGCTCGGCAGCGATTGCGTGCGCAGAGCCTGCGTGAAGTAATTCGCGAACTGCTCCGACGTCAGGAACAGGATGTTCCAACCGGGAAATTTCCGTCGCAATTCGCAATACAGTCCTTCGAGCAAATGTGTTTTGCCCAACCCAACTCCGCCGAAGAGATACAACGGATTGAGCCGCTCGCCGGGAGCCTCACAGACTTGTCGCACTGCCGTGCTCGCAAGCTGATTGCACGGTCCCGAAACGAAGTCGTCGAGCTTGGCAAAGCGCCGACCAGACGACGCCGCCGTTCGCGGTGCCGAGTCCGGTCGCGCTAATCCCACTTGACGGTCTCCGCTTCCGCGAGTCGCAACCGAGGCGGTCAACGGGAGAACTGAATTCGGTTGCGGCGCGGCCGACTTCGCTTCGATCGGAAGGAGCGCCGTCAGCCGCGGGGGATTGGCTGCCGTGTTGGACTCGGCCCCGTTTGCTCCGGGCGCGATCGCCAGCGAACCGTCAATCTCGAAACGAACACGCGCGGCGGGGCCGAGCACGCTCGCAGCGACAGTCCCGATCGGCTCGCGAAATTGCCGCTGCAACCAAGTCGACAGGAACGGGCTGCCGACTCGCACGACCAGTTCGTCGTCGCGGATCGTCAGCTCGGTCCGATCACGGAACCAAAGCTGATAGCTTTGGACTCCGATCGTGGTTCGCAGCAGCGACACAAGCTCCGCGTGCTGTGGGATTGGCTGGGGGTCAAAATTCAAATGGTTCGCGATTGAAGCCACCCCTGCTCCAATTCGCTCTGCCGTGCTGTCGAGAGACAACGATGGCGCAACCATCACCAGATCGGTGGGCAGCATCTTGCAACCCCTCGGCGCGCACCGAGTCCGCAACGTGATCCATCAACACTCCCCAAGCAATGTGCGAACAGGCACTCCGTTGCCGTGGCGTGGGATGGGCGGGCAGTAATCGCGCCGTCTATTCGGGAGACAGTTTAGAAATGGCCGACGTTCGCTGTTGGCACCACGACGTTTCGGCCGTCACTCACTCAGAAGGGGCGGATGCTATCCGTGTGAAATCGAGAGTCAAATCTAAATCTCATCGCCGCGCCGCCAGCCGCGCCCCGACCGACGACAACCGTGTGAATTCCTCGTGAGTTACGCCGCTCCGCGATTTTGAATTTTTTTCAAAGGCCACGGACGCTGTGCAAAACGTGTGGAAAGCTCGCACACGACGCTACGCGAACAGCCCGTCGATCACTTGCCCATCCGCAATCGGAGTCGGACGCGGCAGACGTGGGAAGTACGTCCGATGCGGATCGATCCCCAGCGCGTGATAGATCGACGCGGCGATATCTTCCGGCCCCCAAGGCCGAGTGGCAGGGACACTCCCCGTGCGATCGGTGGCACCGATCACCGCGCCACGTTGAACTCGACCGCCCGCCATCAGTACCGAGCCGGCATTGGGATAATGATCGCGACCGCCGTCCTTGTTGATCCGCGGAGTCCGTCCGAACTCACCCATGACAACGACCAGCGTGTTGTCCAACAGACCGCGCTCCGACAAATCATCCAGCAGCGCCGAGAGCGACATATCCAACTGAGGCAAGTTGCCCGGTCCTTCGTATTCATGCCACTTGTATCCGTTGGGAAGCGTCCGCGTTGGAGTCGTGCCGGACATCATCGACTCGAACAACAGATGATGATTGTCCCAAGTCCCGTCAGTCGTCCCTGCTCCAAACAGTCCCCCTTGCACCGCTTGATTGATCGTCACGAACCGTGCCCCCGCTTCGATCAACCGCCGAGCCATCAGGACTCGCTGACCGTAGATGTTCAAACCATAGCGTTCGCGCAGAGCCAACGGTTCCTCTTCGAGATTCATCGCCCGTTCCATCGCCCCGCTGGTCAACAGTGCGATCGCCTCGTCCGAGAACTTGTCGTGAGCTTCGTAGGCATCGGAACCGCGCTCGTTCAATCGGCACAGATTCTCCAATTGAGTGAGCATCGAGCGGCGATCCTCAAAACGCACAGGCGCGAGCTTCAACTTGCTCCCTTGCAACTCCGGCGTGCGAGGATCCCCTTTGATGTTGAACGCATCAAACGCCGGACCCAGATAACCCGGAGGATTCGTGTATCGCGCGGCCACCGGCAGACCAAAGTGAGCCGGGATGCCCTCCACCTTGCTGCCCGTCAGTGCCGAAACCAAACAACCGAAGTTCGGAAAGTATTGTCCGCCGCGCTGAGGCAAGAACCCGCTAGTGACATGCTGCGAACCAGTGTCGTGCCCACCGTTCTTCCCCTGCCATGAGCGTATCACCGCGACCTTGTCCATCCGCTGCGCCATCAAGGGCAACTTCTCGCAGATAGAAATGCCGGGCACATTGGACTGCGTTGGATTCCAAAGACCACGAATCTCCGCCGGAGCATCCGGTTTTGGATCGAACGTCTCATATTGGCTAGCGCCTCCAGCCAAAAAAATGAAGACGCAGGACATGTCCGACTTCGAGGTCAGTCCCGAATCCGCCGCTTGCAAGAGCCTCGGAAGGCTCAGCCCAAACAAGCCCGCTCCAATTTGCAGAGCGGCTCGACGATGAATGACATTGGCTCTTGGCGACGGGGAGTTGAGCACGCTCACTTCTCCTGCTTGATCGACCGATTCGCGTAACTGTTGGGTGCGGAGTGTATCGACAATCTCCGTGACGTCGCCCCAAATTCCATCGCGCCATCAGCCCTCGCGATCCAATGACCGTTTCGCATAATACGACGCTCCGACTTCCGCCAGAGAATCTCCCTGAGCAATCACCATGCGCTGTCTTGCCATGTCACTGAGCCTGCTTATCGGCACGCTCATCGTTCTCACCGTCTCCGCCGCGCCGCCGTTGGTTGATCCCGATCTTCCCGATGGGACCGAAGCGGCGCTCAAACAGCTCGCCACGTTTCGCGTCCCCGCTGGGCTGAAGGTGGAACTCTTCGCCGCTGAGCCGAAGCTGGCGAGTCCCGTGGCGATCGGAGTCGATGAACGCAATCGTGTGTTCGTCGCGGAGGAGTATCGCTTCAATCGCGGGACCGAAGAGAACCGTACGCGACCGTTTCTGCTCGAAGACGATTTGCAGTTGCAGACGACCGACGATCGGCTCGCGATGTTCAAGAAGTTCGCCGACAAGTTTGACGGCGGCATGAATTGGTTCACAAAGACGGCGGATCAAGTGCGGCTCGTCGAGGACACCGACGGCGACGGTCGAGCCGATCGCAGCACGATCTTCGCCACCGGATTCAACGAACCGCTCGACGGATTGGCCGCTGGCGTGATGCCGCACAACGGCGATGTCTACTTCACCTGCATCCCACATCTGTGGCGACTGCGCGACACGGACGGCGACGGCATCGCCGACGTGAAAGACAAGTTGCTTTCCGGCTTCGGAGTCAACGCGGGGTTTCTCGGCCACGACTTGCACGGGCTGGTGTGGGGGCCGGACGGAAAATTGTATTTCTCGATCGGCGATCGCGGCTTTCACGTCACCTCGAAAGAGGGAGTCACCTTTCACGGCCCGCGCAACGGCGCGGTGTTTCGCTGCAACCCGGACGGCACCGAGTTTGAAGTCGTGCATCGCGGGCTGCGCAATCCGCAGGAGATCGCGTTCGATCAATACGGCAATCTCTTCGCCGCTGACAACAACTGCGACAAGGGGGATCACTCGCGATTGGTCCACATCGTCGAAGGAGGTGACAGCGGTTGGAACATGGCGTTTCAGTCGCTTAACCCGCCGTACCTCACCGGCCCGTGGCATGCGGAAAAGATGTGGTCCGCGCAGGGCGACGCCTCGGCCGTCGATCTGCAACCGGCGTGGCTGGTCCCCGCGGCGGGACCGCTCGGAGCCGGGCCGTCCGGCTTCGCTTATTACCCCGGAGTCGGTTTGCCCGATCGCTACACCGGTCACTTCTTCATGTGCAACTACACCGGCGGAGGCGGGATCGAATCGTTTGCCGTCAAGCCGCGCGGGGCGAGCTTCGAGATCACCGACGCTCACGACTTCTTCAAGCCGATCAACGCGACCGACGTCGAGTTCGGCTACGACGGCAAGATGTACGTCTCCGACTTCGTGAATCTCGACTGGGGCGGCCGCAGTTTGGGTGGCCGCATCTTCTCACTATTCGACCCACAGCACGTCGCCAGCAACTCCGCAAAACAAACGCAGCAACTCATCCGCGAGGGTTTGTCGAAACGATCGGCCGATGAACTCGTTGCTCTACTCAGTCACGCCGACATGCGAGTCCGTCAGCGTGCCCAGTTCGAGTTGGCCAATCGCGGCGAATCAACCGCCGAGAAGTTGCACGCGGTCGCAGCCGATCGCACGGCATCGGCGGTGACACGACTCCACGCAGTGTGGGGGCTTGGCCAGATCGCAAGCAGGCGACCGGAAGTTCTCACTCCGTTGCTCACACAGCTTGAAGAGGGAGACGAAATCGTTCGCGGCCAGATCGTCAAAGTGATCGGCGATCGACGAGTGACCGACGCAGCGCCGACATTGCTCAAGCTGCTGAAAGAGGACAACCCTCGGATTCGGTTCTTCGCGGCCCTGGCACTTGGCAAGATCGCCGCTGCTGAGCCACTGGTGCCAATCGGAGCGCGGCGTGGCGATACGGTCTTTCCGACCAACTCTTCACTTGGGCCGATTCCGCGTACACCGTCGGAATTGAAACGTGGGACGATCAATCTCGGACTGCTCGAATTGCTGCGCGACAACGCGGATGCCGATCCGTATCTCCGTCACGCGGCCGTGATGGCCCTGACCTGGATCGGCGATCTGGAATTCCTGCAATCATTCTCAACCGACCGATCGGTCGCGGTGCGGCGCGGAGTGTTGTTGGTGAAACGTCGCACCGCCGATCCGCGCATCGAACAGTTCTTGAACGACGAAGACTGGACCATCGCCACCGAAGCCGCGCGAGCGATCAACGATGTCCCGATCGAAGTCTCTCAACCAGCGCTTGCAAGAAAGCTGGCTCAACTCACGACCTCCACGGTCACGGTGAAGCCGATCGTCACGGAATTCACAACAACAACGGAAACCCCGCCGCGAGTCATCGACCTCGAACCGCTGCTCCGCCGAGCCATCCACGCAAACTATCGGCTCGGCAGTGCGGAGCATGTCCAACAAGTCGTCGCCGTCGCAATGAATCCGCAGCACTCGCCGCGAATGCGCGAGGAAGCCTTCGCCGCGCTGGCCGCCTGGACCGAACCGACTCCGCGCGATCGCGTCACCGGATTCTGGCGACCGCTGGCGAAGCGAGATCCGAAAGTGGCTCGCGACGTGTTGAACGACAAGCTGCCGGAACTATTAGCGTCTGCTCAAGGAAACTTAGTCACGCAAGTTGTGGAATTGGTCGCTCGACATGGCTTGAAAGCGGACGACACGACGTTCGCCGAATGGCTCACCGATACCAAACGCCCCGCCACCGCGCGAGTCGCCGCATTGCGATTGCTGGCGGCACGCAACTTCCCCCAGTTGACCGACTCGTTGGCGAGTGCCCTGAAATCCGAAGTGCCGCTGCTGCGAGCCGCCGCCCGCGACGTCATCGCCGCGCGTGATGCTGCGGCCGGATTGCGCGAACTCAAACAAGTGCTTGGTGACGGTGCGGGGGAGACAGTGACGTCGATCCATCACGTCGATCAGCAACGAGCCTTCGCGACGCTCGCGACAATGAAACACAGAGAAGCCGATCTCCTGTTGTCAGCTTGGGCCGATCGGCTGGCCGTCGGCGATGTTCCGGTGGAACTGCAAGTCGATCTCCTCGAAGCAGCGACCACGCGGCGGGAGATCACAACCATCAATCAAGCATTGCAACGCCGCTCAGCCGCGTTGAATGCGAAGGCCGCCGCAGACCCGCTCGCAGCACTTCGGCTCGCGCTGCAAGGTGGCGACTCCGAAACTGGCCGAGCCGTCTTCATCGGCCACGCTCAAGGCCAGTGCATTCGCTGCCACAAGATCCGCGGCGAGGGAGGCATCGCCGGCCCCGATCTGACGGACGTCGTCAAACGCAACCGAGAAGTCGCCGGAGGTCTGCGCGAGCATCTGCTGCAATCGCTGATCGATCCGAACGCGAAAATCACACCCGGCTTCGGCAGCATCACTCTGGTCCTCAACAGCGGCCGCATCGTCGCCGGCACACTGAAGACCGAAGACGCTGAACAGGTCACGGTCGAAACACCGGACGGCAAACCGGTGTCAGTACCACTCAAAGAGATCGACGAACGCACGCCCCCCAAATCGGCGATGCCTCCATTCGGAAAAGTGCTCACCCCGCGCGAACTGCGCGACGTGATCGAGTACCTGGCGATGTTGTCACCGTGAGCTGTCGCGAGCGGTGTATTCAAGCGACTATTTCAATTTCAATGGATCGTTTGGCGAATCGTCACGGAGAGGTGTCTTCAACGTTTGAAGTCGTCGCATCCCGGGCCACTCGTTCGACGCCGCGAACAGAAAGGATTGGTTTCATTGCCTTGCCAAGGGCCGAGCACAGGGTTGGAAAGTCTTTGTCTGATGAGGCCAGATGCCAAGACGGTGGTTGTTCGATCGCGATGACAGCATCACCGATCTTCTTGCACTCCCTACATGTGACGTGCGTCTTGTTATCAAACAGCTTCTGGAGTGCCAACCCAGCTCTGGTGTCTGCGACACCATCACCAGCCAATAGTTTTGCAGCGTGACCTCGTGGTTTCGTAAATCCAAGGTATTCGTTGATTGGGCAATCCATGACGATTCCGACACGTTCCGCGAACGACCTCAGATCATCAAATAAACGATTGAAGTCAACGGAACAGGGGACGCCACCGATCTTGCAACCACTCAGGTTCTTAACCTTCGAGGCCAGTACCAAATCAAATTTTCTCAAAAGGAGAATTCCAATCCGGGCAATTTCGACAGCCGTTTCCCGTGTGTTGCGCAACGAACCTTTCTCCCGAAGAATTGCGGCAAGAATATCGGAACGAGCTTTGACATTTCGGCCCGAAAAATCTTGAGTGAGATAGTTCAGCGCGTCGGCAAGATTGTCGTACTGCCTGACACAGGCTGCCATTTCAAAGCAGGGCAAGACCCAACGATGAATGAATTCTTTTCGGACATACACCGAAGACCAGAGTCCGCCGTCGCTAGTCTCTTGTTTGAAGTGCGCGACATGTGCTGGTGTCGATTCGCCAATTGCCGCCGGCACAAGCGATGTATCAATCAGGTATTTCTTCATCGTCATCCGTGAAAATCGTTTGGATTGGGAACACCGCGCCGTCTAAATCCGCCTTGAGCAATTCGTTGAACGCGAAATTGACTTCGTCGCCACTAACTTCATCCTGAGAAGACAGCCGCTTCAACGCGCCAAGTGCTGCATTTCGCGCATCGGCACGACGGTACTTTTCCCAACCGCCATTCAAAAACGAGTCTCGAATCTGACGCAGAACTTCGCAACTATTTGATTCGCATGGCGAATCAGAGGTTTCTTCTTCATCGCAGAGGAATTGAATTGCGTTACGAATTCGCTCAACGACTTTCTCAGTCCAAAGTGCGAATTGTTCATCCTCCGCATGTCGGCTCAATGCGGTGATGTCCTGCGCGATACTTTGCGTCTTGCGACGCCGCTGTGAGGCCAAGTACGCCGGACTAGCCTTTTGACGTCCAAGCGGCGTTAGGACGACCGATCGCATGACAATTTTCGTTGCCTGCTGCGAAGGGGGTACTTCCAGCTCATTGGTCATGTCCGAATCGGAATAATCATCGCCCATCTCGTGATAGAAGACCGGCGCAAAGAGCACCTTCTCGCGCACCTTTGGTTGTGGACCAATCGGTATCCCAAAAGTTTTCCCAGTCCGAATCTTCATGTCATCACCCTCACTAAGACGTTCGTGGCAACGATTTCACCCGTGCCACACACGCATTGCAACTTTCGTCCGCCAAATGGAGGGCATCAGAGGCAAATCCCAAGATATCTGATGGTCGCTGTTCCTCTTGGAACACGTCCATATCGAAGCAGAAACAGTCAGCTTGTGAGATTCTTGAATGAAAGGCACGAACAATGTTGTCGACAAACAGATTGTCGATGAGTTTATCAAGGTGCCCCACCGATCCACGAAAAGTCTCCGATGCCTCAGTGGCCTTCATCGGCAAAAGCTGTAGAGCAAATTTTTGATTGTTCTTGTTCCCAAATAGATTCACGACACAGTCGTACGGATTTCCAATGATGTCTGCCAAGTCATCGGCCGAGACGTAGAAGCTGTCAAAACACAATTTCATGAGCTCGGATTGAGACAATTCCAAGGGGAGAAAAGCTTGGACTTTGAATCCGATACGTTTTAGGTCTGAGACCTCGAAAATTCTGAGTGCTTCCAGGGTGGAAGTCACAAATTCGGTCAATTCAGATCGCCACTGATTCAACCCCAAGACTTGCCATGTCAATCTTCGATGGTCCATTGAAAAGACCATCCCCTTATCCCGTTCGACCAGCAAAATGCGATTGGGATTGATGAACCAATCTTTCCATTTCAAAGATCCCACAAGGGATTCGGCGACTTCTGGGAGTTTACGGAGAAACGACACTTGCGGCTGAAAGTCGGCAGCAAAGTGTGCAACAACGCGATCTGAATGCTGCTTCAACATGTCAATTCGAACGGCTCCCAAATAGGCAACTTGTCGCTGGCACGGCAGCGCAACTCGAAGAACACCGTATCGAAATGATTGGCATTGGCAAGCAAGTGCCAAAGATCACGATTTTCTTAACCGATTATTTCCTCGATCACATGCCCATGCACGTCGGTCAGGCGGCGGTCGATGCTGTTGTGGCGGACGGTGAGATTGGTGTGGTCGATGCCCAGCAGGTGCAGGATTGTGGCGTGGATGTCGTAGACCTCGGTGGCGTGTTCGCGGTCGAGCGGTTTGTAGCCCCATTGGTCGGAGAGGCCGTGCGTCGTCCCTCCCTTGATGCCGCCGCCGCAGAGCCAGTTGGTGAAGACGAACGGGTTGTGGTCTCGGCCTTTTGAACCTTGAGTCGAAGGCATCCGGCCGAATTCGGTGGTCCAGAGGATGAGCGTGTCGTCGAGCAAGCCGCGTTGTTTCAGATCTTTGATGAGTGCGGCGGCTCCGATGGCCATGCCCATCGCCAGCGGGCGGTGATCGCGTTCGATGTCTTCGTGGCTGTCCCAATTGCGGCGCGGGAAGCTGTTGTCGTTGCCCGACCAAATCTGGATGAAGCGCACATCCCGCTCCAGCAGCCGCCGAGCGATCAGGCATTTGCGGCCGAAGTATTCCGCCTCTTCGGGGATGTTGATCACGTCGGGATACGTCCGCCCCGGCTGATCGAGGCCGTACATCTTCAAGATGTGAGCCGGTTCTTTGGAGATATCCAACGCTTCGGGCGCGGAGAGCTGCATCTTCGCGGCCAGCTCGTAAGACCGGATGCGAGCCTCCAGCCGCGAGTCCCCCGGCCGCTCACGTTCGAAGTCGCGGTTGATGCGGTTGAGCAATTCCAAGCCCGCGCGATCGCTGTCGGCGGTGACGAAGTCGGCTCGAGGCAGCAGGTCTTCGATGGGGTTCTCGCGCTGCGGGAAGATCGTCGTCCCCTGCGTGTGAGCCGGCAGAAACGCCGACGCCCAATTCTTCGGCCCGTTCGAGGCGTACCCGCGATGATCGGGCAGCACGACAAACGTCGGCAGGTTGTCGGTCAGCGAACCCAGCCCGTAGCTGATCCACGCTCCCATCCCCGGAAAGCCCGGCTTGTCGAACCCCGTCGCTTGCAGATACGTCGCCTGAGAATGCACTCCCGTCTTGCCGACCAAGTTGTGAATGAACGCCATGTCATCCACACACTCGCCGAGCGGCGCGACCACCTCACTGATCGCCTTGCCGCACTCGCCGTACTTCTGAAACCGAAACGGCGACTTCATCCACGGCCCCAACCCATTCTGAAACGCCTCGACATACTCGCCAAAATCCGACGGCTCGCCGTGATGCTTCTCCAACTCCGGCTTGTAATCGAACAGGTCGATATGCGAAGCCGCCCCACCCATGAAGAGCTGCACGACCCGCTTCGCTTTCGCCGGATGATGCAACGCCTTGAGCACGCCACCACGCCCGACGCCTTGAGTATCGGCGCGAGCGGATTCGTCTTGAGCAAGCATCGCCGCCAACGCCAACGCGCCGAAGCCTTGGCCGGAGTGAGCGAGGAAGTCACGTCGGTTAGATGTGTTCAATATCTTCTCCGATATCCAATTACTCGGACCCTAATTTCTACTCAATTGGTTTGATGACAGCCGGCGGCCGTACCCAAGCTTTGCCGTAGTAAAAGAGGCCGTACCAGTCGTACCAATTCACGAACCAAATTTCGCCAATGAACAGCGGGATCAGCCATAGCAACGGAGAAAACTTTCGAACTAGAAACGCGGGAACTGCAATGACGGACGACATCATTGCGAAACATGTGGCTGCGGCCATGCAAAGGAAGACCTTATTGCCTGGATCCCGCGCGCCAGCCATGAAGTCGTCTTCGGGGACATGAGTCTCAACAAGGCGAACCATGAGTGCGACCGAGGCGGCAGAGAGCACGGCCAAAGCAAATGACACAATGAGACGAAACTTGGACGTGCCAAGTTTCTTCACGCTATTTGGCAGACAAAGGGAATCGTTCATGGCGTTGAATCGGTTGTCTTTGGCTAATCCACGAACACAAACTCGCTCACGTTGAACAGCACCCGGCAGAGATTCTCGAAGCCGTGCTTCTCGGCGTAGGCCGCGAACTTGTTTCAATCTTCATTTGAACTTCTCCGACTCAATGACCGGTGGATGCAAGCCAGCGAGCATCAAAAGGCGACGCTGATTGAGCAAGCCTGGGCGATTGAACTGCAATCGTGCAATGGTTGCGCGTCCGGTCGGCGTCTTGCCAATCACTGAGACTTGGTCATCACTACTCCAAGCGAAGTGATCTGCCCAGCGATCTGTGCGCGGATGAAACAACGGCGCTTGGACGCCAGTGGCGGAATCTTCGGCGACGATCGCAACCTGCTTGAAGTTGTTACATCCTTGGCAGGACAGAGCCAGATTGGAGGGCGCATCACTGCCTCCGCGCGAACTGGGATGAATGTGTTCGATACTCGGTTGATCGGGATTGCAGTGCATCGGCGAGAGACAGTATTCGCAGCGGTATCCGGCCCGCTCGGCCACGAACTCTTTCACCTCGCGCGGCACCCGGCTACTCATAGCCTTGAGTCCTCAGACCAACTTCGTCGAGCATTTCATCAAAGGAAATGCCGCGCAGTTTGGCCAGTTCGACGACCGCCTCCAACCGCTTGGCGTGAGCCACTTCCACCACGTTGGTCAGGTCCAGCAATTCCTGGTACTCGGCCTTCGTGATGGTTTCGGCTCGGCGTTTCTTGATCAATTGCCGATAGCGTCGCCTCGTCTTGTCTGGCGGAGCGGCATTGATCTGTTCGTAAAGTTTCGTTTCTTCGGCACTGAGCACATTCGGTCGCGGCCGGAACTCTCGTCCCAGAACTTCCGCGACGAGATTTCTTGGCTCAACACCGCGACGTGCCGCTTCTCGCACGACTTGTTCTTCCACTTCTGAAGAAACTTCAACGGTCAATGACATGGCGTGAGACTCGTTTCAAACAGGGATTGATTTGCCCACCGAGGATTGCCGCAACGAACGCCGAGCCTTGGACTGCAAAATCCCCAGCCAACTGCTGACGCGCTCGTAGCCGTCCGCTTCCACTTGCTCGGTCTCCGACAACGCTCCCTGCCGCGCTTTGTCGGCCAGCTTGCGCATGCGCCGCTGATCGGTTTCATCAAACCCCAGCCGCAGCCACTCTCGCGCGACGGCACGCGACAAGGTGGGCTGATCCGGACGGATGACCCGCGACAAGATTGATGCTTCCACTTGAATCGGAGTTTTCGTTGGCATGGGCGACAATATATCTCCCGATCAAAGACTCGTGAACCAGGAACTCGCACACACTCAGTCCACGGACACAAACTCGCTCACGTTGAATAGCACCATGCAGAGATTCTCGAAGCCGTGCTTCTCGGCAGACGCCGTGTACGCTTTCGATCTCGACTTATCGTGGCTTCCTTGTGACGGATTTTCGCGGTGGATGGCGACCGGTCAGGACCAGAACTTCGCGGAGATTGACCAATCCTTCGCGATTGAGTTGTAACCGATCAATCGTGGCACGCCCTTTGGGAGTCTTGCCGATGATCTTCAAGAAATCCGGGCTCCAGGTGAAGTGGTCAGTCCAGACATCACGTCGAGGATGAAACAGCGAGGCGGGTTTTCCCAATGTCGGATCAATCGCCGAAACCGCATCGTGTTTGGCGTTGTTGCAGCCCAGGCAGCAGTACGCGAGATTGACTTGCTCGTCCGCGCCTCCGGCGGTTCTTGGGTTGATATGGTCAATGCTGAACGGGTCGGGACAGTAGCGTTTCGGAATCCGACAGTATTCACAACAACGACCAGCCCGCTCCGCGACGAAGCTGCGAACCTCGTTGGGAATTCGACGCTTACTCATCGTGCTGGCTCGTGAAACCAAGTTGATCGAGCAGCGCGTCGAAGTCCACGCCTTGATATTCCGCCAACTCGGCCGCCCCCTTCAGCCGACGCGCGTGAGCCTTTTCAACGACATTCGTCAGCCGCAACAACTCATCGTATTCCGATCGCGAGATGCGGTTCCGCCGACGTTTCCTAACCAGTTCATCGTAGCGCTCGCGCGTCTTTCCAGGCAGTGGCTTGTTGATGATCTGAAAGAGTCGCGTTTCCTCGGCGTCGAGTGCGTTTGCCGATCGCTTTGGCGGGGGCGCAAACTGATGTCGCAAGACATCAACCACGAATCCTTGAGGATCAACTCCGCGAGCGGCGGCTCGCTGCCGCACGTTCGCTTCCACTTCAGACGGTAATTTGACGGTGAGTGCCATTGGGCTGTCTCCGCAAGAACTCTATTCGATCACCTGAACTCCGTTTGAATCTTAGGAGATCTCGATGAGTCCTTGAAATGCCGCTGTCGGCCGATCATCCACGAACACAAACTCGCTCACGTTGAACAGCCCCCGTCAGAGATTCTCGAAGCCGTGCTTCTCGGCGTAGGCCGCGAACTCGGCTCGCGAGCGTTGTATCGGGCCTATCCAGAATTCACATCCGGCGGATGCCAACCAGCGGCAACCCAGTGGCGGCGAACGACGACGGAGATCAGCACCAAATGCTGTGGACTGAGGCAATAGCCACAACGCTGACCAGCCGCTTGCCGGACTCGGTCGCGGCGGTCGTCCGGAATATGTGCGCTCGTCACGGCTGCACCGGCCCCCGCAACCCGCGTCGAACGGCCTCACGCAGAGCCTCGGCCTTGCGGACCAATCCCTCTTGATAGACCTGCATCAGCGAAGCCAATTCCGTTTGCTCGCCGGCAGCCAATGTTTGAGCCTGCTGCTGCTGGAGAAGTTCGGTCAGTCGGCAGTCGTCTTCCGTCGAAAGTTCCAAGTCGCAGGGTTTGAGCACGTCCGCATCGCCGCACTGATGGATGTCGCCCTCGACGACCGCGCCCCACGGCTTGAGCGACAACTCAATGCTCTCCGCCAACAAATCATTCACGGACTGCCCAGCACGCAGAGCGATTGTCTGTGCCCGTGCCACAAGGTTTTCCGGAAGGTCCAGCGTCAATTGAGTGCTCATTTCTCGCCTCGCTCGAAATCAAGACACGGCGTCCGCAGCCCGAGTTCGTCCAAGAGTTGGTCAAAGTCCACGCCTCGATATTGTGACAACTCGACAACGGCTGCGATCCGATCTGCATGAGCGACTTCGACCACATCAGTCAGCCGCAGCAACTCCGCATGATCCGCTTTTGAAATGCGGTTGCTGCGACACTTCTTGACGAGTTCGTCGTACCGTCGCCGCGTCTCTGTCGGAAGAGCCGTGTTGATTCTCTTGAACAACTTGGTTTCCACGGCATCCAAAACGTTCGTCTTCACAGAACGGCGAGCCGGAAAGAGCCGTCGCAAGGTCTCGACGACAAGCCCCTGCGGATCGAGACCTTGATCGGCCGCTTGTCGTCTCACTCGTTTCTCAATGTCAGGTGGAACTTTCACGCTGAGTGGCATCACGGCCTCCTAGTCGATGAATACGAATTCGCTCAATTTGAATAACACTCGGCAGAGATTCGCCGGTCCATCTTGTTCGGCGTAGGCCGAGAACTCGGCTCGCTCGTGTTCGGCCGGAAACAATTCGGTCATGGTTTGCCTTCTCGTTTCGATGGCAGTGTCGGGGTTGGCGGATGTTTGCCAAGCCTGGTGAAGATTCGCCGTTGCTCAACCGCTTCAGACCGATTGAGTCGGAGTTTCTTCAAAGTGGCGCGGCCGACGGCGGTCAACGGAATGATTTCACAACAATCACGGCTCCAAGTGAAGTGCTCGAACCAATGATCCCGACGCGGATGAAACAGCCTGACTTCTCGGCCCGTTTCCGAATCGAATCCAGACGTCGCTGCGGACTTCGCGCCGTTGCATCCCGCACACGCATAGCACAGGTTGGAGATCAGGTTTGTGCCAGCGCTGATTCGCGGGACAATGTGCTCCACATGGAAACCGCCGGGACAGATTCGTGCGGTACTCCAACAGTACTCGCAGTAAAAGCCGGCACGCTCCGCCACGAAGCGTTTCGTCTTTTGAGAAACGCGAGCGTCAGTCATCGCTCGGTTTTCCTAAGCCGAAGTCGTTGAGCGTCTCAAAGAAGTCCACTCTGCGCAGTCGTGACAACGCTTGAACGGCCTGCAAGCGCTTGACGTGATGCCCTTCGACAGCCTCCACGAGCTTCAAAAACGTCTTTTGGTCGGCCTCAGTCAGTGACTCATCGGCACATTGCTGATCAAGGACGCAGTATCGCTCCCAAGTTTTCTCCGCCACTTGCGAGTCAATCACCTTGATGAATTTCAACTCTCGTTCGGGGAGTTGTCGTGGCACCGAAACCTCAAAGCCGTACCGCGAGATCACTGCTTGAAAGGCACGGCAAAACAACTCGAACTGAATGGCCCCGAAGTCTTCGTGAAGCTCACGCTCGTAGGCCAGCCGCAGCGCTTTATCGAGTGTGAACTTGAACGCAATGGCGTCTTTGGAGCGTCGCTTCGATGCCCGCATTCGTTTCTGGATCTCGACGTCGAATCCCTCGCGGCGAAGCCATCGGCGAAAAGCATGGAGAGCCAGCAAGGGAAATCGCTGCTCCTCGACCAACCAACCGCTGTGGTTGACCTCGCGGGAGTATGCTTGGTGAAACTCATCCATGAAAGCCAGGAAAGCCAACGTGGCCTCGGCAGGCGATGCCAACGGCACTTTCGCAGCCGATCTCTTCGCGGCACGTTCAGTCAAACTACGCTGCTTTGCCATTCGTCTTTCCGCGCTTTGCTTTGGACTGGCGAGTGCGTTTGAAAATTCTTTCGCCCGTTCGCTGGACAGCGATTGGCCAAGCGGCCAAAGCATCTTCCAGCACTACCTCGCGATTCTCGTTCGCGGCCTGTTTTATAGCCGCCGCGTAAAGTTCTCGCGCCAAGAGATTAGGCCAACCCAAAATCGCTTCACGCGCGTCTGACGACACAGATCGAGTCGTTTTTCCACTCATTGAAAGACTCCTTTCTCACCAAGATTGAACCGATCTTAGCCCAGAATTTGAATCCTTGGGAATGCCGTTGTCCCGGCTAATCCACGAACACAAACTCGCTCACGTTGAACAGCACTCGGCAGAGATTCTCGAAGCCGTGCTTCTCGGCGTAGGCCGAGAACTCGGCTCGCTCAAGATCGGTCGGAGACCGGCCGGCGATCAGCCGCATCGCGAGGTCGATGCGATTCAAGGTTGAGGGTTGAGGGTTGAGGGTTGAGGGCCGGACAGAATTCGGTTGACCCTCAACCTTCAACCCTAAACCTTCAAGCGCTTCCGCTTCCAGCCGCCGAGCGAAATGCCGAGACATGCTCAGGCTGAGCCGGTTGTTGAGCAGCGACAGCGCTTGCAACGAGGTCAACGTCTCGTCCCGCAACGGCGTACTCTGCGACGAGTCGGCACAGTCGAGCGTTGTCATGTACGGGTCCGGTTGCGACCGCACGATGAACCGATACACGCTGCGCCGATGCGAGGCCACGTCTTCGGGATCAAACTTGTGGTACTCGTAGTGCGGCGAGTGAGCGGTCTGCTCCAACGCGAACAAGTAGTAGCCCGGCCCGTTCAAGCGATGATTCATCCGGCCGGAGACGGCCAGAATCGAATCGCGAATCTCTTCGGCTTCCAACCGTCGCCGATTCATCCGCCACAAGAACCGATTGCCTCCGTCGATGGTCGCGGCGTCGTCTCGATGAGCGGATTGCTGGCGGTACGTTGCGCTGGTGACGATCAGGCGATGCAGGTGCTTGAGTGAGGAGGTGAGGAGGGGCGGAGGGGAGGAGGGGAGGAGGGAAAACAAATCGTTCGCATCGGTTTGCTGTCTTCTACTCCTCCCCTCCTCTCCTCCTCCCTTCCCCACCTCAGAAGCCAGCCAATCGAGCAACTCCGGATGCGACGGCAAACGGCCCATGCGGCCGAAGTCGTTGGGGCTTTCGACGATCGCTTGGCCGAAATGGAATTGCCAAACTCGATTCGCGATCGAACGCCACGTCGTCGGGTGATCGGAGCGAGTGATCCATTTGGCCAGCGCGGCTCTGCGGTCTCCTTCGCGATGATCGGCGGGCAAATCGAACTCGACGGGAATGCCTTTCAGAATTGGTAGGACTCCCGGCTTCGCCGCACCACGCGGTTGCAGCACGTTGCCGCGATGCAGGACTTGAACGTCGCGCGGTTTGCCCTTGGTCGGTTGGAATCCACCGGACTGCTCGAAGTCCGTTGCGGCGGCGAGAACCATGCGTCCCTGCGGCAGCGCGGCGAGTTGTTGCTGCGACGCTTTGAGGTCTTTGGCCAATTGCTCGCGCAGCGTTCGTCGTTCGGACGTGTTGATTCGATCGAGAATCGCCTGATGTTGTTTCTGAAGCTCGGCGAGTTGCGTGATCGCGGCGGCGTCACTGGCTTGAGGCCAGATGCCGTCGGTCAGGTTCTTCTTGCCCCAGCGGATCGGGGCTTCGATCGAATCCAGCGCCGTGACTTCGGCCTTGAGTGCGGCGTTCTTGCCGTCGGCCGTGAGCACCTCGACTTCGGCGAGTGCGAACATGAAGTCCTTCGTTCGCTCGCGGAGCTTCGGGACCGTGATGCGAACGAATCGGGCTTTCGTTCCCTTGGCGCTGATCGTGATGGGGACAAGTCCCGGATTCGTGATATCGGCCTGCGACTGGTTGGCCAATGTAACCCGATGCGTCAGCGAGGGAGGAATCGCGGTTGGCTTCGCGTCCTCTTTCACTCCCTCGCTGACGCTTCGGGTTACTTGAGCGAATGCTTCGACCGTTACAGCAGCGTCCACGCGATACCGCAACGGAAATCCAAACCCGGCTCCGATCCCACCGAATTCGTCATAGCAAGCGTGCAAGACCACGCGGTCGATCTCGACAATCTGCCCCAGATCAATCTGCACCCATTTCTCTTTGTCAGATGTCGATTCAATCGCGCTGTGATAGCCGAACTCCGGCTTCTTGGTGAGCGGCTGAGTTTTCGGAGTCAGCTCACGAATCTCTTTCTCCAACCGAGCGAACTCATCGCCGCCGGCAGAACGAATCTCGGCATCCAACGTCCCAATCTTGGCTTGCAAGTCGCGCTGCTTTGCCGAGAGTTCGCGCCGTTGTTGCTCGATCGACGGATCGAGATCGTACGGTCGTTCGGCCCGATCGACGGCGGCGAAGACTGCTTGCAGGCCGTAGTAATGCTGTTGGGTGAATGGGTCGAACTTGTGGTTGTGGCACTGAGCACATTGAATCGTCACGCTGCAAAATGTGTTGAGCGTCGCCGTGACCATCTCGTCGCGATCGTTGTGCCGAGCGACCTTGCCGTCGATCTTCGATTCGGGAACTTCGACGTGTCCGATGAAATCCCACGGTCCCGCCGCGATGAAACCAAGCCCAAGAATCCCGTCCGGCGTGCCGGGATAAAGCACGTCGCCGGCGATCTGCTCTTCAACGAATCGAGCGTATGGCTTGTCCTCGTTGAACGAGCGGATGACGTAATCGCGATAGGGCCAAGCGTTCGGCCGGAGCTTGTCCTTGTCGTAGCCGCAGGTGTCGGCGTACCGCGCGACATCCAGCCAGTGCCGGCCCCATCGCTCGCCGTAATGCGGCGACGCGAGCAAGCGATCGACGAGCCGCTCGTAGGCCGTGGGATCGGGATCGTTGACGAACTCATCAACTTCATCCGGCGTCGGAGGCAGTCCGGTGAGGTCGTAGGTCAGTCGGCGAATGAGAGTGCGGCGGTCGGCTTCGGGTGACGGTGACAAGCCGTGCTCACGTTGTTTGGCAAGAATAAACGCATCAATGGGAGTTCGGAGTGCGGAGCGCGGAGTGCGGAGTTGGGGAACAGGAGGCCGCACAATCGGCTTGAAGGACCACCAGTCGGTGCTCGTGACGACCGGATCGTCGATGCGAAATCCGGCCGGCCATTTCGCGCCGGCTGCGATCCATTTCTCAAAGGCGGCAACCTCGTCGGCCTTGAGCGGCTCGCCGTTCTTTGGCATTGCAGGACGATTGCCGTCGTGCGACTTCAAGACGTCGAGCAAGTGGCTGTCGCTCGGCCGGCCCGACTCGACGAAGCCGCTCTTCGACAACTCGTCGGCCGTTTGCAGCGCGAAGCCCCCTTTGTGATCGACGGAGTTGTGGCAGCTCAAACAGCGACGTTGAATGACCGGGACGACGCGATCGCGGAACAGATCGTCCGCCGCGAGTCGTTCGGAAAGAAGCACGCAGAGCACAAGACCACTCAGCATCCAACTGCCAATGTGTCGTGAAATCATGTGGGACACCTCGGAGACGCTGTTTCAAAACTCGGCTCTGACGTCGCCACGTTCGCCACCCTGTTGAAAAATGGGAAACCATGTAACCCGAAGCGTGAGCGAGGGTCAGAAACGTCGAGAAATCTCAAACCGCACTCCCTCGCTGACGCTTCGGGTTACATTTTTCAACAGCCCTGGCAAACGTGGCGACGGCGCTGCGTCCGTTTCTACGCGGTGTGGTCGCCGACGCCAAGAGAGTGTGGCGGATTGGCGATCGCGCGAGCAGTAAATACAACCCGCTCCAAAAGTCGATCGACGATCGGTGATTCATTTGGAGCGAGAGATGCCGCAGCTCAGCGTGAAAGTTCCCGTCGTGACACAGCGACTGGGGGGTGAGCTTGTCAGCGGCGAGGTGCTTGGTTTCCCGGAGGTCTCTTGTTGCGATCACAACCTCGACGAAGTGCGGAGCCAGCTTGTCGAAAACGTACTGCATTGGTTGAGCGATCTGGAAACCTCTGAGCTGCATCGCCGCTGGATCTCGTCCGATGTCACGCCGTTTGAAGTGCGTGTGCTCTTGGAACCGACTCGGCGGCCGAGCTTGTGGCGTGAGCCGTTGGAGCTTGTCTTTCCGGCCGTTCGTTGGCGGCAGGCGGAGGATGCTCATGTCGCGTTCGTTCCGACCTTGGGCATTGAAGTGCTGGTCAACAGAGAAGAGGACTTGCTCAAACGGGCGGAGGATGAAGTCCGAGCGACATTGCTGCGGACCAAGGCCACGAAGTCGCTGCGGTCGCTGGTCGAGTTGCAGCGTGGCCATGAGCTGCAAGTGGTCTGCAAGGACGTTGAGCATTTCGTGCCGACACCGAAGCAGCAGGGTCAGGACGAAAACAAACCGGACGAGCCAGAGAAAAAAGAGTTGGACAAAGTCGCGACGAAGCTCGATTGGCTGACGCAGCCGCGTGCCTACGAGCGTGACGAGTTGGTGCGACAATTGGCCGAGACGCTGACGGTTCGAGCGTCTCGCAGCGTGTTGCTGGTTGGGCCGAATGGTGTGGGCAAGACGGCGATTTGGCAGGAACTCGTCCGACGTCGTTCGGACTTGGGGATGTCGGATCGGCCGTGCTGGTCCACGAGCGGCTCGCGAATGGTTTCCGGGATGACCGGCTTCGGGATGTGGCAGGAGCGTTGCGAAAAGTTGCGGCGCGAAGCGGCGGACGCGCGAGCGATTCTGCATCTCGGCCCTCTGGCAGAATTGATGGAAGTGGGCAAGAGTGAATCACAAGGGCAAGGGATCGCGTCGTACTTGCGGCCGATGATCGCTCGCGGAGATTTGTTGGTCGTCGCCGAATGCACGGCGGAGCAACTCACGCTGATCGAGCGGCAAGACGCCGCGCTGCTCCGAGCGTTTCAGCAGATTCAGGTGACCGAGCCGAATCGCGAAGTCGGTCTCGCGATCTTGCGAAAGGTCGCCCAGTTTTCGTGGAAGACGACAGCAGAGTTGTTCGAGCCGGCGGCGATCGAAGAGTTGGATCGGCTGCATCGCCGATTCGCGACGTACTCCGCGTTTCCCGGCCGGCCGCTGCGGTTCTTGCAGAACCTGAGACGCGATCAAATCGGCGAGCCACTGAGCGGCAAGGCGCTAGCCGCCGGTCTGTCACGGGCGAATATCGATCCAACGAGACCGGCGGCTAGCGCCGTGCCGCTCAGAGAATCGGCCACGGGGTTGATCGCTCCGCGTGCTGTCGTCGCGGCGTTCGCGCGGGAAACCGGCTTGCCGTTGTGGTTGCTCGATGACGCGGTGCCGCTCGATCTTTCGATGACGCGCGATTGGTTCGCGAAGCGAGTCATCGGTCAGCCCGAGGCGGTGTCGCTGGTCGTCGATTTGTTGGCGACGGTGAAGGCCGGGCTGAGTTGTGAACATAAACCGCTCGCGTCGTTTCTGTTTCTCGGCCCGACCGGTGTCGGCAAGACGGAGATGGCGAAGTCGCTGGCCGAGTTTTTGTTTGGCGTGTCGGCCGGACACGATTCGCGGCTGATTCGGATCGACATGAGCGAGTACTCCGATCCGCTCGCGGTGCCGCGGTTGATCGGTGGGAGCGCGGAGTCTGAAGGAATCTTGACCGCCCGTGTCCGCGAGCAGCCGTTTGCCGTGGTGCTACTCGACGAGTTTGAGAAGGCACATCCCGCGCTGTTCGATTTGTTATTGCAGGTGCTCGGGGAGGGACGTCTGACGGACGGAGCTGGACGGCTGGCGGACTTTCGCAACTGCGTGGTGATCATGACGTCGAATCTCGGCGCGGCGACGTTTCAAAAAGGGGCGGTCGGATTTGCGGCACAGAGTGTCGAGCGGCAACGCTCGGCCGAGCACTTCGTCAAAGCGGTGCGCGACTTCGTGCGACCGGAGTTGTTCAATCGGATCGATGGCATCGTTCCGTTCGGGCCGCTCGACGAAGTCACCGCGCGGAAGATTGTCGAGCGGCAATTCGATTTGGTTCGCGAACGAGACGGCTTGAAGTTTCGTCGCATCACGCTCGAAGTCGCGGAGGGAGTCGTCGAGCGTTTGCTCGAACGGGGATTTGAACCGCGCTATGGAGCACGATCACTGAAACGAGTCCTCGAACAGGAGGTGCTCGCGCCGTTGGCCGAGCGGATCAACGGCTACTCCGGCGACAAAGTCTTGCGAGCCTCGGTGGCGATCGCGGACGGTCGGTTGGCGATCGCCGTGCGGACTCAGACCGATACCACGGGCCGCTTGCTGACTTCGGTCGGGACGGATGTCGGACAACTCGAAGCGGTCACGAAGCTGCAAGACGTGCGTGCCTCGGTGCAACGCTTGCAGCGCAGTCCGGTCGTGTTGGAACTGGAGAACGAGGTCTATCGGCTCAGTCAGAATGAGGATCGGCGTCACGAATCGCCGCGCGTGACCGAAGCCGAGATGCAGCAACGGCACCGCTTGTCTCAACGCCGCGCGATGCTGTCGCGTCTGTCCGAGTTGTTCGATTCGCTGACTCAGCGGGAAGACGAGGCGTTGCTGGCGTTGTACGGAACGGGCGAAAGTAGCAGGCACATTCCATGTGCCGTCAGCCCGGCAACTACGGACGGCACATGGAATGTGCCTGCTACTGCGCTGGCAACGACCGCATTGCGAGACCTCTTGCTCGATCTGCATGACCTGTCGTTGGCGGAGCCGAATCGGATTCGACTTTTGTTGCTCGCCGATGACAACGACATCTTGCGACGCTTGGCGGCGGCGTACTGCGATGCGGCGGTGTCGATCTCGGCCAACGCGACGGTGTGGCAACTGCTCCCCAGCAGCGGAAAGCGGATCAATCTCGCCGAAAGCGATTGGTCGCTCGACAAGCTGATTTGGGAGCAAGCTCGCCATCCAGCAGAGCCGCTCAAGACCGAGACGTGGCAATTGCGAATGAAGTCGTCGCCGGGTGAAGCGGTTCCGACACCGTTGTTACTGCGTCAGCGGATCCTCGATGGGCGCGACTTCTTGCACCGCGAGTTGACCGGCGTACTGGGACTCGTCTTGGAGATTGACGGGCCGCGAGTCTTTCATCGTTTCGTCGGCGAGACGGGACTGCACAAGTTCGTGCTGGCTCAATCGAAGCCGCAGTGCGTGGTCGAGACCGCTTTGCCGAAGCTGACTCAATGGCTGCCGCCGTTCGGGATCGGCCGCAAAGGGAGCTTGCAGCATTCGTCGAAGTGCCGTGAGTACGACAACATCAAAAACAGCGTCCTCGATCCGGCGGTGGAGAAGCCGCAGTGGTTCACGCTCGACCGAATGGCCACGACGATCGCGGAGTTGATGGAAACCAAACACGTCCGAGCAGCGGAGGCGTTGATTGTCTAAATGACGAATGACGAAACACCCAATGACGAAAGAAACTCTGTCGTTCTATTGTATTTGCGTTTACTCCGAAGGAGTTGCGTCTCATAGCCCAGGGTTGCCGCGCATCGCGGCTACCCTGGGTTCACAGCACATCTCGAACTCTACCCCGAAGGGGTTGCGGCCTTCGGGGATTCCCGGTGACAGAACCCCTTCGGGGTACATGGTTGGTTTTGGTCTCTTTCCCAGGGTAGCTCGCTTCGCGAGCAACCCTGGGCTGTGAGACACAACTCCTTCGGAGTAAAGACAGGACTCATCTCGCCAAGCTTGCAACTGTTGAAGCTCGAGTGACGAATGACACAGCCGAGCGGAGTCACAAAGACATTGAATCGAAGGCAACTCAACTTCGTGCTTCGTCATTCCTTCGTCATTGGGTATTTCGTCATTCGTCATTGAGCGCTAGCCATGAAACTCACCATCCCGATCTACATCGAATCCTCCGCCCCCGCGCCGGGAAAGCCGGTTGAATACACCGTGCGGCCGTTGTTTCATTTGGGGTGGCGGAGCCGCTCGTCCTGGTTACAGAAGGCGATCAATGAGTTGGTTCGTGATGTCCGCGAAGAATTGATCGGGTTGGGCAAGGGACTGCGGCACGACAAGCTCGCGGCGTGGGCGTTCCATCCGGCGGTTAAAACGGAGCGGTGCGAAATCCGATTGGAGATCGGTCAGCAAGGGGCGACGGTGAAACTGTTGGCGGTCGTCTTGTCCGCGTTCGATCGTCGCGTCGCGTTCACGCCGAGCGTTCCCGATGCCTGGTTTGAACTGCTTCCGGGCGAAGAGATCGAAACGCGAATGACCGAGACGCTCACCGCTCATCTGCGGCAACAAGAACGTGACGGAGGATCGCGCGAATCGGCGTCGCGCGAGACGAAACCGCGCGGAACAATCGTGTTGAGCGACCTGTCACTGAAAGGTTCGGCGTGGGTCAGCGAGGTCGAGATCAACCTCACTCCGCCGCGTGTGCGGGAGAAGCCGAAGCGAGACTTGTTCGCGTTCCTCGGCTCGCGCGAGACGCTCAACGGCGAGCACGAACTGCACAAAGTTGGCCGCTGTTTGAATCATCTTTATCCCGACGACTTGGACCGCGTGCGGCTGCGAGACCACGAGGTTGCCGAGCTGTCGCGATTGTTGCTCGACGACGACAAGCGACCGGTGCTGCTGCTGGGACCGAGGCAATCGGGCAAGACGGCGATCATTCACGAGCATGTCTTTCGGCAGGTCGATCGACACAAGACTCCGCATCGGGACAAGGAGGCGGTGTGGCTGCTCTCTCCGCAGCGATTGATCTCCGGCATGTCGTATGTCGGGCAGTGGGAGTCGCGATTGCACGCGATCGTGAAGCACGCGCAGGAGCGGAATCTTGTGCTCTGCTTCGACGATGTGATCGGAATGTTCCAAGCGGGGACGACCTCGCAGTCGTCGCTGAGCGTGGCTGGAGTGCTCAAGCCAATCATCGAACGTCGCGAGGTCCGCGTGCTGGCGGAGATGACTCCCGAAGCGTTCCGCGTGTTGCGCGAGCGAGACCGAGGGCTGGCCGATTTGTTTCACATCTTGCCGGTTCACGAGCTGGCGGGTGACGACAACTTGCGCGTGTTGATCGGGACTCTGCGGCAATTGGAGGCTCGGCATCGTTGCCGATTCGGGATCGAAGCGTTGCCGATCGTGATCGACTTGCAACGCCGATACGCGCGCGACACAGCGTTTCCGGGGAAGGGAGCAACCTTTCTGCGGCGACTGGCGATCAAGGCCGCGAATGCGGAAACGCCGATCGCGCGCGAGCAAGTCATCGCCGCGTTTCACGAGCAGACCGGCTTGCCCCGATCGTTTCTCGATCAACGCCAATCGCTGTCGCCCGATGATGTGAAGCACGCACTGCGCGAACGCTTCGTCGGTCAGAACGAGGCGGTGGAGGCGGCGGTCGAAATCATTGGACTGGCGAAGGCGCGGCTCAACGATCCCGCTCGGCCGCTGGCATCGCTGCTGTTGTTGGGGCCAACCGGCGTCGGCAAAACGCAGTTCGCGAAGTCGCTGGCCGCGTATCTCTTCGGCCACTTCGATCGGCTGCTGCGGTTCGACATGAATGAATACGTCTCGGCCTCCGCCGTGCCGCAGTTGGTGGGCACGTTCGCTCAACCGGAGGGCTTGCTGACCTCGGCCGTTCGCCGTCAACCGTTTGCGGTGGTGCTGTTCGATGAGATCGAGAAGGGACATCCCGATATCTTTGACCTGTTGCTGCAAGTGCTCGGCGAGGGACGGTTGACCGACTCGCAGGGACGCACGGCCGACTTCACGAACACGATCATCGTGCTGACGTCGAATCTCGGAGCACAACGCTCGGCGACTGGCCTGGGCTTCGGATCACGCGACGAAGATTTGCAGCGCGTGTCGATCCGCGCGGCCGAAAATTTCTTTCGGCCGGAGTTCTTCAATCGGCTGGACCGAGTGATCCCGTTCGACCGGATCGCTCGCGAGGACTTGCAGCACATCGCTCGGTTGCTGATCGACAATGTCTTGAGGCGCGAAGGACTGGTCCGCCGACGGTGCGTTTTGAATATCGCTCCCGCCGCGTTGGAGTGGATCATCGACCAAGGCCACGATCCGGCGCTGGGTGCTCGCGCGTTGAAACGCTCGATCGAACGGGAACTGACTCGGCCGATCGCCGAGTATCTGGCCGGGATGACGTCCAAGAACGCAGACGTTCTGAGCGGCACGGCGCTAGCCGCCGGTGATTCACCAGACGACGTCGATCCCGAACGACCGGTGGCTAGCGCCATGCCGCTCAAAGAAGCTGACCTCGTCACGCTGATCGACCTGCAACTGGGGGACCGCGGTCTCTCGGTCTCCGTGACGGAGCTGTGTCGCCGGCTCGAATCGAATGCGAGCGAACACGCGGACGATGTCACCGTGCTGGCGGACTGCCAGTCACGCCTCGCGGCACTGAAAGCCGCGCTGCCCGAATTGCGTCCTCACGGAGATTTGATCGCGGGCCAGGGGACACCGGCGCAGTCGCGATACCTCATCCTGCAGGACGAGTGCTTGCAGATCGCGACTTGGTTGGATGAGTTGTCGATTGCGATTCGTCTGGCGGCGGAATCGGGAAGCACAAGCAAAACTCGATCACCCCCCGGTCGCGTGGTGAAGGCTGGCTGGGACAAATCCGGCTGGAGAGAGATCTCCCACGGCAGTGCGTCCCGCGAGTTCGATGCCGATGACGAGATTGCGGAGTTCCTGTCCGATGGAAATCTGCCGACGCTGACTCGCCCTGTGGACGTGCCGCGAGAACTGATGCAAGTCACTCGGCGTTTGAATTGGTTGGAGACATTGGCGACGGCGAATGACGGCCGACTCACGGAGGAAGTGACCGTGCGTCTGAAGTTGCTCGACCGTTTGCGAGTTGAGGTCTTGGATCGTTTCGTGGCCGGGTATCTCGCGGCCTGGTCGGCAGACATGGGGCTGGAGTCTCGTCGAATGCCCGAATCAGAAACCGGCGACAACGAACGAGTCCTGCTCGTCAGCGGTCTGTTGGCTCAATCGTTCGTCGTCGCCGAGTCGGGCTATCACCTGCTCCGCACCACGCCGCAGTCGCCGCCGAGACTGTTGCTCGTCGCGACTGATCAACCGGCGACAGATTTGATTCGCGAATACGATGAGAGTGACAGTCAACTCACGCCACTGAGCGTCGAATTGCTGTGCGATGCAGCGTTTGGAAGCCTTAGCAACCCGAAGCGTTAGCGAGGGCGAACGCTTTACAGGACTTGGACGACGAGATCTCTGCCGTGAATGATGTCGCTTGGAGCGCCCGCCCTCGCTGACGCTTCGGGTTACTAGCGCCCGCCTCGCTCACACTTCGGGTTACTTTGAGGACCACTCATGCCGACGACTTACCGATTTCCCGCGCTGGTTTGGCAAGATGCTGCTGGATGTTTCTCGGCCAGCGTGGTCGAGTGCAGCGAGCGTGTGTCGCTGGGACGCTCCGTCAAAGAGGCGCTCGAACAGTTGCGCGACTTGCTCGAATGGCGTTATCGGCAAGAGCCGTGGCGCGATCCGCCCGACCTGGAGGAGGCGGAGTTGCTCACGCTCAAAATCGCCATTCGCCCGGAGTACTTCGATGAGAAATCGAAACGTCGCTCACCGCTGAATGAGCCGTATGAATTGCGAGTCCCTTGCGTCATCGGCACTCAATCGAGCGGCTTGCGATTGGCGGCGGCTCCGTTGCTCGACCTGCGCTGGAACGTCCACGAACAGGATGACATCAAGGCGTTGATCACTCATTCGGTGCAGCAACGATTGCAGGGGCTGACTCCGCAGCAGTTGTCCCGATTCGTTCCTCCCGGCGAATTGCGATTGGAAGATCTCTTCGTGTCTGTCGAGCGGCGGCGCGATCCGACTCGGCCGATGATGAAATTGGAGAAACTGCCGTGCGTCGCGGAACCGCTGGGTGATCCGAAGGTTCGCGCGCTGTTCGGCCGAGCTTGGGAGCGAGACCGCGAGGTTCATCAATTGGCCGCGCGGCTGATGGCCGATCGTGCCAGCATCCTGCTGTTGGGCGAGTCGGGTTGTGGCAAGACGACGCTGTTGTGCGAAGCCCTGCGTCAGGTCGAGCGGCAACTCGGCGATCAAGACAAAGCGGACGATGACTCGTGGGAGCGCAAGCCGAATCGTCGCTTCTGGCAGACCAGCGCGGGACGACTGATCTCCGGCATGAAGTATCTCGGTCAGTGGGAAGAGCGACTGGAAGAGGTCATTCGCGAGTTGCACGAGATCGAAGGGACGCTGTGCGTTGAAAGTCTGCTCGACCTGGTGCGAGTGGGCGGTCGCGAGCCGACCGATAGCCTCGCGGCGTTCTGCATTCCGTACATTCAACGGGGTGAGCTGCGTCTGTTGGCCGAAACCTCGCCGACAGAATTGGACGCCTGCCGCCGTTTGCTCCCCGGATTGGTAGATCTGTTCCAAGTGGCGACCGTCGCTCCGTTGGATCGTTCGGCAACAACGCGCGTGCTGACACGCATCTCCGATGTCACCCGAAGCGTGAGCGAGGGAGCGTCGAATGCTCAATCGCCGTCCCTCGCGCCGCGAACGAGCGACCTCGCCGCCGAGCGAACCGTGCAATTGTTTCACCGCTTCGAGCCGTATCGCGCGCTGCCGGGGGATGCGGTTCCCTTTTGGCGTGACCTGCTCGAACGGGCCGCTCGCGAGAAGTTGTCGGAAGTGACGAGTCCGTTTGTCGTGAGTCAATTCTCACGTCGCACGGGGATCTCCGAACTGTTCCTGCACGACGAACGCCCCTTGCCGCGCGACGAAGTGTTGACCGCGTTTCGTCGTGACATCATCGAACAAGACGCGGCCTGCGAAGCGGCGGCGGACGTCGTCATCCAATTCAAGTCGAGCATGAACGATCCGCATCGACCACTGGGCGTGTTGTTGTTCAGCGGCCCCACCGGCGTCGGCAAGACGGAGTTGGCGAAGTCGATGTCGCGGTATTTGTTCGGAGAAGCGAATCGTCAGGCGAGCGGGGGGCGTCTGATTCGGCTCGACATGAGCGAGTACTCCAGCCCGTGGGCCGCCGATCGGCTCTTGCTGCAAGCCAACGGCGAGCCGAGCGAATTCATTCAACGCATTCGCCGCCAGCCGTTTTCGGTCGTGCTGTTTGACGAGATCGAAAAGGCTCACCCGGATATCTTCGACGTGCTGATGAACGTCTTCGATGAGGGTCGCCTGACCGATCGGTTCGGCCGAGCGACAATCTTTCGCAGCGCCGTGATCGTGCTGACGTCCAACCTCGGTGCGACCAGCTCAAGCCAACTCGGCTTCGGCGAGCGAAGCGACTCCGGCCGGTATGAGGCAGCCGCTCGCGAATTCTTTCGGCCGGAGTTTTTCAATCGGCTGGATGCGGTTGTTCGCTTCCACTCACTGCCGGCCTCGGCGATCGAAGCGATTACCGAGAAAGAGCTGCGCGAGATTGCCTCGCGCGAAGGTTTGCAAAAGCTCAATCTGCGACTGAGCTGGTCGCGCGAGGTGGTCGCACATCTGGCTCAGACCGGCTTTGACTCGCGCTACGGCGCTCGACCGCTGCAACGAGCCATCGAGAATCAGGTCGTGACCCCGCTGGCTCGACTGTTGTTGGATGGGCGAGTCGCGGCCGGAACCACCGTCACTCTGAATTTGAGTTCCGGCGGTCAGATCGCGTTGTCGAGCTGAATTCGCGTAGCCGAGTGGTCGGGATCGGATGCGTGTCGAAGGGAAAAAAAAACGGTATAACGGCAATCGGCTTTCGGCGATCGGCTTTCGGCCGGAAGCCGATCGCCGAAAGCCGAAAGCCGTTATTCCCTTTTTGAATCGAGCCCCCGATGCGAAACCATAAGAACCTCACCTTCTGGGACGACCTCGTGAAAGCGCTGGTCCGCAGCTATCGGTTCGGAACGTCGTTGCCGGCCAACGACCAATACGCGCTCGGTGCCGACGTCAAACGGGTGGCCGTTCGTGTCCGCACGAAGGTCGTCGCCGGTGCGGCGACCGAATCGGAGGTCGCGTGTGCTCGTGAGTTGGATGGCGCGTATCAAGGCTTGAAGGAGATCACGTCGAGCATCGAGTTCGCCGTCGAGTTGGGGATTACGAAACCGGAGTTGGTTGCCGATTTGTTGGCAACTTTGGATCGTCTGGCGGGAGCGGTGTTCGCGTACCGCCGGACGCTGTCAGAATCTTGAGGCAATGAAAGGCCCACTATGAAGTTCCTCGTTGAGTTCATTGGCACGTTTTTTCTCGTGACAACGATTGGCTGTACCGTGATCGGTGGGGCACCTGGGGTGATTCCTCCGTTGGCGATTGGCTCGGTGTTGATGGTCATGATTTACGCGGGGGGGCATGTCTCCGGCGCACACTACAACCCGGCGGTGACGTTGGCGGTTTTTCTGCGTGGGAAGTGCCCGGCCAAGGATGTGCCGGGATACATGATCGCTCAGGTTCTGGGTGCGGTCGCGGCGGCGACGATCGTGCTGTTTCTCAAGAAGAATCCGGCGGTCGAGGCAGGTTCGCCGGATGTGGTCCGGGCGCTGGTCGCGGAGTTTCTCTTCACGTTCGCTCTGTGTTACGTCGTGTTGAACGTGGCCACCTCAAAGAAGACGGCGGGGAATTCCAACTACGGTTTGGCGATTGGATTCACGGTTCTGGCGGGAGCCTTCGCCGTTGGTCCGATCTCCGGCGGAGTGTTCAATCCGGCAGTCGCGGTGGGTATCACGATGATGGGCTTGTCGTCACTCGCGAACATCTGGATTTTTCTGGTCGGCAATTTCGCGGGAGCCGCAGTGGCCGCCGCCGCGTTCAAGCTCATCAATCCGGACGACAAGTAAGCCATGCAGAACGTCGAAGTCGCACGTCTGTTTGAAGACCTCGCCGACCTGTTGGAACTGGACGGTGCGAACCCGTTTCGCGTGCGAGCGTACCGCAACGCCGCACGCACAATCGAAGCGTTATCTGCCGACGTGGCGGCGATGGTCACGCGCGATCCGGCCGAGTTGCAGCAACTCGAAGGGATCGGCAAAGACCTCGCCGACAAGATCGTCGTCATCGTTCGCACCGGACAGTTGCCGCAGTTGGAGGACTTGAAAGCGAAGATCCCGGCAGGCGTCGTGCAGATGCTGCGCATTCCGGGACTCGGTCCGAAGAAAGTCGCCGCGCTGTTCAAAGAACTGGGCCTCGAAACGCTCGACGCGCTCAAGCAAGCGGCCGAGCAAGGTCGCATCGCGGAACTCAAAGGCTTCGGCAAGAAGACCGAGCAGTCGATCCTCGAAGGGATCGCGCTCGCGGTCGAGGCGGGGCAGCGAGTCTTCCTGTCCGATGCGAAGGCCGAGGCGGACATGATCGTCGCCGACTTGCAGCAACTCAGCAGCGTCACGCAAGCGACGGTCGCGGGGAGTTGCCGGCGTCGGAAAGAAACCGTTGGCGATCTCGATGTGCTCGTCACGTCGTCCGATCACAACGGGGCGATGGACCGGCTGGCGGCGAATCCGCTGGTGGTGAAGGTGCTGGCTCGCGGAGACACGAAGCAGCGAGTGCGACTCCGATCGGGACTGGAACTCGATCTGCGAGTCGTCCCCGATGAATCGTTCGGAGCGGCGTCGCAGTACTTCACCGGCTCGAAGGAACACAACATCGTCATCCGCCGCCGCGCTCAAGAGCGAGGCTTGAAGCTCAACGAGTACGGCTTGTTTCGCGGTGACGAGATGGTCGCGAGCCGGACAGAAGACGAGGTCTACGCCGCTGTCGGCTTGCCCTGGATTCCGCCGGAGCTGCGTGAGAATCGAGGCGAGATCGAACGGGCGGAAGCGGGGACGCTGCCGAAGCTGATTGAACTCGGCGACATCCGCGGCGACTTGCACATGCACACGACCGCGACCGACGGCATGAACTCGATCCGCGAAATGGCCGAAGCGGCGAAGGCTCGCGGGCTGCAATACATCGCGATCACCGATCACTCGAAGCGAGTCACGATGGCCAACGGACTCGACGCCGATCGGCTCCGAGCACATTGGCAGGCGATCGACAAAGTCCGAGGTGAAATCAGCGGTATCGAAATCCTGAAGGGGATCGAGTGCGACATTCTCGAAGACGCGACGATGGACTTGCCTGACGACGTGCTGGCCGAAGCCGATTGGGTGCTCGCCGTGTTGCACTACGGATTGAAACAGCCGCGCGAGCAAATCGACAAGCGGCTGCTCAACGCGATCCGCAATCCGCATGTCGATGCGATCGGCCACCTGTCAGGTCGCTTGGTCAATCAACGACCCGGTGCCGACCTGACGTTTGAAGATGTGCTCAAAGCGGCCGCCGATCACGGCACCTGGTTGGAGATCAACGCACATCCCAGCCGGCTCGATCTCGATGACATCCGCGCGGCCGCCGCGAGGGATCGAGGCATCCCGATCGTCATCAACACCGACGCTCACAACACCGCCGGCTTCGATGTGATGCAGTACGGAATCTTCCAGGCTCGCCGAGCGGGACTCGAAGCGAAAGACGTCGCGAACACGCGATCGTTGGCGGACTTTCAAAAGCTGTTGAGCCGAACACGCTAGCGTCGGGCGATTCTCGTTCCCACGCTCCGGGTCCTGTCCGCGCTCGCGACGCGGAGCGTCAAGACGTGCGTTCCCACGCGGAGCGTGGGAACGAGAAAAATCGTCCGCAGGAAACGGACTGCGTTCGCCTGCCGCTCCGAAGCTGCGGTCCTTTGTGCGGTTTCGCCGAGCGTTGGCAGCGAAAGCCGCTGTTTGTTGGCCTTTCTGAGCTTTCTGTGGAGCCGCTGGGGTTTGGCACTCCGTTTGATTAGGACCGGCATTGTGATGTGAAACGATGGTCTTTTTCCCACGGGGAGTTCACACGATGTCTGGCGAAGTGAAACGACGATCGGCGGCGGAATGGTTTCTCGAAAGCTTCTTTCAAGAGCGGAATATCAAATGGATGCTCGCGCTCGGCGTGATGATCGTCTTTGGATCGTCGCTGATGCTGGTGATGAAGCAATGGGATCACTGGTCGCCGATTTGGAAAACGCTGACGGTGATCGGTTATTCGGCCTCGGTGTTTGGCTGCGGTGAACTCTGTTATCACCGGCTCGGTTTGCGGAACACTGGCACGGTGATGCGGACGCTGACGTTGCTGCTCTTGCCGCTGAGCTTCTTGGCCATTCATCGGATCGGCGAGACCGAGACCGGATGGCTGATCCGCGCCGAGCAGTTGGGCTTATTGGTTCTGGATTCGATGCTGACGGTGTTTGCCTCGCGACGAATCTTCTCGCAGTTCTTGCGCGGATCGCAGCCGACGTTGGTGGCGAGTTATGTGGTTCTGGCGGTCGCGGGTGGTGTGTTGTCGCCGATGTCTCCGGTGGTCGCGCCGATCGTTGCAATTCTGCTGTGGGGAGTCTTCGCGGTGGGGACGATCAAGACGGCTCGGCAAGTCTTCTGGTTGGCGGAAGAGCATCGGTTGCCGCGCGTGTGTGGCTTTTTGCCAATCATCGTGCTCGGCACTCAGTTTTTGACGTTGTTTGTTTTGACGTGTTCCGGAGAGATCGCGTTGCCGTGGTTGGGTCTGGGTTGTGTGCTGACGGCGTTGCCGGTGCTCTTCACGACGGACGCGGTCGCGAAGGTCTTTCAACAGCGGACAGGTGATTTAGTACGGCCGCTGCCTTGGAGCATCGTGTTGCCGTTGTTCGTTGGGTTGGTGCTCTGTTTCGTCGGAGTCGGTTTGTCGGCGATCGGTTTTCCGAGGTCATTGGCGTTGGCTCCGGCGGCGGGCTTGTCGGCGGTGATGATGTTGCTGGCCGCTCGGCGAACGGGGCATCAAGCGTTTGTGTGGGCCGGGTTGATCGTGGTGTCGATCGCCTATCAAGCTCTGCCGGCGTACTTCCAACAGACGGCTCGGATGATGGTGACCTCGGCGGCGACGGCGGTTCATGAGCCTCGTTTGCCGGTGGCGTTTTACGGGCTGACGTGGTTGCCGTTGATTCTCTCTGCGACGTTCGCGTCGGTGATCGCGGCTCGGCGTGGGGATCGTTTGATCGAAGTGCCGGCGCGGCGATTCGCGATGCTGGTCGCGGGGTTGTTGTTCGCGATCTGCTTCACTCATGCGAAGGCGATCTTCCCCGTGTCGGCGGTGATGACGGTTCTGTTTGGGTTGCAAGCGGTGCTGTTTCGCAAACGTGGGTTGCTGATCGGATCAGCCGCCGCGTGGATCGGTTTGTGTCTGAGTTTGCGAATCTTCTTGGTATCGGTATGCGGCATCGCGATCACTCCGCCGGCTCACCTCCTGCTGATGACGATTGGCGCGGCGGTACTGTTGAGCGTGGGGAGCTGGATTGATCGGCGGAGTTTGGTTCTGACAGTTCAAAGTAACCCGAAGCGTGAGCGAGGGCGGACGCAAAGTAACCCGAAGCGTGAGCGAGGGCGGACGCAAAGTAACCCGAAGCGTGAGCGAGGGCGGACGTTTCACGAGACAGAAAACTCGGAGTCATGTGAAGCACACTCCCTCGCTGACGCTTCGGGTTACTTGGACGACGCTGACGCTTCGGGTTACTTGGACGACGCTCACGCTTCGGGTTACTTGGACTCTACGCATTCAGAGCGGCCGATCTACGGGATCGCGAGCGTGCTGCTGACGATCGGGCTGGCATTGCATTGGCTCGGATTTCAATTCGAGCTTTGGCCGCACTCGGCCCCACAATCGGTTCTCTTGTTGAACGGCGTCGCGCTCGCCGCGTTGCTGATGGCTCAGGCGTGGAAGTGGCCGAGCCGTGGGCTGGGGGAGTTGGCTTGGACTTTCGTGGCCGCCGGGTTGGTGAGCGTGACGAATCTGTGGACGAACAAGTTGGAGCCGACGTTGCTGCTGTGGTCGGTGTGGTCGCTCGGAATCTGGACGGTTGGCCGCATCAGCGAGTCGATTGGAACACGGAACCCATTCTGTGATCGGCTGGCGAATGCGTTGGGTCGGCCAGCGGTTCGAGTCAGCTTGGTGGTGTTGTTGATGATGACGGTCATCTCGCAGAGTGCATTCCTGCTGCTGCAATTTTGGAGCGGCCACGTCTCTGCCGGGATTACCGTCTGGGCACCGGCACTGTTGCTGCTGGCGTGGCCGTTAGATGCGGCTTGGCGATTCCGGCAGAAGTGGTTGACGGTGCTCGGTTGCTTTGGAGTCCTCTCGTTCGTGGCGATTGCTCTGCTGGGACCGACGACGGTGCAATACATCCCGGCGGCATTGGGATCGTTGGCGGTGCTCGGAGTTCTGGCCGCTGGCCTGCGACGCAATGAAGAGAGTGACGTGAGCAACGTCCTCCTCGGCCCGATGCGAGCGGTAATGATTGCGGCTCTGGCAATGTTGTCAGTCGCGACACTGTTGTCTTTCGCGTGGCCAATCCGCTTGGCGGGAGCGATCGCCGTCGTGGTGTTGGGGATCGAGACTACTCGGCGAGGCGAACGGGATCAGCAATCGCTGATCATGGCGGTGGGACATTGGCAGCTCGTGATGCTCGTTGCGAAATGTGCGGCTCCCAGCTTGATGGTTGTGAGCGACGTGCTGAGCAGTGCGATGACGAGTGCAGTGTTGCCGGTCGCGTTGACGTTGGCCGCGGGGCTGAGCGTCATTCGATTGCGGCCTCGCGACATGATCGGGCACGAACTGCTGTCACTGCACTGCAACGCCGGGTTCGCGGCGATTGGTCTGTCGCTGATCACCGGGCTGACTCTGCCCTCGTCCGCTGTGACGTTCGGCCAAGTGATGGCGGCGATGACGACGTTCCTGCTGCTGGCGATCACCGAAGTGGTGTTGGCCGTGCGACGTCAGCGGGTCGATGGAATCTGGATGGCTCAAGGATTGATCGGTGCGGCGTTCGTGTGGTTGTTGCTGGCGGGAGTCATTCATGTCGGTAATGGATTCGCGATGTTCGGCTGCATGGGAGCGGCGGTCGCGTTGACCATCGCCTCGCGAGTCTGTGCTCGGTATCCGCAAACTCGGTTTGCTTCTGAAGCGTTCTCACTTCCGGCCAACTTGCTGCCACTGGCAGCGGTGCTGATGGGAGTGGCTCGGCATGTGACGGGAAGCAATTCAACGCTCGGCATGAACAGTCTCGGCTTGCTGTTGCCGGCGGCGTTCTACTTCTGGCAAGCGATGGAGACGACCGACGACACCGAGCCTCAGACGCTCCGCCGCGACCGCTTCGTCGTGTCGGCGATCATTGTGAATGTCGCCTCGGCTCTGCTCTGCCGCGAGCTGCATTGGTCCGACGCACAGTTCTTCATGATCCCGGCCGGGCTGACGATGCTGTGGCTTGTCGAACTGCTGAAACGTGAGATCCCCGAAGGCTACCGCGACCCTCTGCGATACGCCGGAGCGTTGACGATCCTGGTCTCGCCGACGTTTCACATCGTCAGCGGCAGTTGGTTGCACTTGATCTCGTTGATGGTCTGCTCGGTGCTGGTGTCACTGTTGGCGATCGGACTGCGAGTGCGAGTCCTCGTCTATTCGGGCACGGCGTTCCTGATCGCCGACCTCATCGCGATGGTGATCCGGGGCAGCATCGATCATCCGAATCTGCTGTGGATCGCGGGACTTGGCATCGGAGCGTCCGTGATCACGCTGGGAGCCATCTGCGAAAACCACCGCGAGAGTTTGCTGAGTCGCCTGCGACTGCTGACGGCGGAACTGCAATCCTGGGAATGAATCGCATAGCGAACCCGAAGCGTCAGTTTTGCGGTTGTGCCCTATCGGACAGATTCAACCACGACACCAAGCCAAAGGACCGAATTCATTCGCTTCATTCCTTTGACCAGATTCCTTTGATTACAGCCCTTTGGCACAGGCAAGCCTCTTGAATCAAAGGAATCTGGTCAAAGGAATGAAGACAAGCGGAGAAATTGACACATCCCTGCGGAGCCGAGTTCAAAACGCGCGACTTCAAAGAACGTCAGCAAGCTCGAACGCTTCACGACAACCAGTCTTCAACCTTCAGTCCCGGCACTTGTTCAAAGTCTTTCAGATTTCGACTCAGGAGCACCGCATCATGAATCAGAGTGATCGCCGCGATCTTCAGGTCGAGCGTGCCGATGGAGACCTCTTGCTTCAGCGACTGATACCGGTCGAACGCAGGGCTGTCGAAGTCGAGCACGGTCAGCGAGCGGTAAGCTTCCAAATGTTTTGCGAGTCGCCGATAGGCATCAAGCTGGTCGGTCTTCGAGCGGGCACGAGCGACGTAGGCCAACCAGCCGCGCGATTGCTCTTCATACGAGACGATGGTGGTCGTCACAGGCAAACCAGATCGCTCAAGCCGACGGACCAAAGGCATTCGCTCCGGGCTTTCGAGTCTTTCCAAAATACTGATGTGATCAGTGTCGAGCACGAGCATCGGATCGTTTCCTCGAAACCGGTTTTTGGGGTCGGAGAGATTCACGGTATTCGCGTCCGAGACGCATTGCCTCGTCAAAGGCCTCTGTGTCCTCGGGGCCGAATATCCCAACGATCTTCTTCCAGCCCGGCTCCTCAGGCGGCAAGCGTTTCGTCAATTCGGCGACTTGCTTCTCCAGTTCTTCCAGGCGTTGCTTGGTCGTTTTCGGTTTGGTCGTCGTGGGCATGAGCACCTCGCAATTCTTGGGTTGGTGAAAGGGGGCGGATGTTAGCTCGCTCGCGAAGAATTCGACCAGACGATTCTCTCTCGTTCCCATGCTCCGCGTGGGAACGTCAACCTGCCACTCTGCGGCTGTGAAGGATGAGCCGCGACCGTCAGGGAGCGGTGCTCGCTCAGGACTTTGGACCGCTCCCTGCCGGTCGCGGCTCCCAATCCATCACAGCCTCTGAGCGTCCGCCCTCGCTGACGCTTCGGGTTCGTTTGATCTCACTCCGTTTCTGTTTTCTGTTTCCACTCGTTTCAACTCTTCAAAAAGGAACCGTCTCATGCAATGGCTCAATCAGTTCACGTTCGTCATGAAATCCAGCCTCACCGCGCTGCGGGAAAAGATCGAAGACCCGGAGCGGATGCTGCAACAACTCATCATTGATATGGAGGAGGAACAAGAGTCCGTCCGTCGCAGCGTGGCCGAGGCGATTGCCGATGAGATTCAGCTCGGCAAGCAGGTCGATCGCGAACGGGAGGCGGGGAAAGACTGGTTCGAGCGGGCGACGAAAGCTCTGAAGCGGGGCGATGAGACGACGTCGAAAGCGGCGCTCGAACAGAAGATGCTGGCCGAGAAGCGGGCCGATGACCTGAATACTCAATACGAGAAACAGAAGACGCAGACTCGCAAGTTGCAGGACTCGGTGCGCGATCTGGAGGATAAGCTGCGTCAGGCTCGGCAAAAGCGGACGCTGTTGTTGGCTCGGCTGGCGCGATCGAATTCGTCACGGCGAATCAACGCGGCGCTCGATCAAGCGAGCAGCTCATCGGCGTTCGCACACTTCAATCGTTTGGAACAGCGAGTCGATCGCGCGGAGGCGCTCGAAGAGGCTTACGATCGCATGGAAGGCCGCGACCCGGAGGCCGATGAACTCGAACGCCAATTCGATGAGGCCGAACGCCGCGAGAATGTCAGCTCGGAGTTCGAGCGGCTGAAGCAGCAGTTGGCTCAATCGACGTGAACGAAGAATTGTGGCGCGACGCTCCGCGTCGCGAAGAGTTTGAGCCGCGACCGTCAGGGAGCGGTTGTGAGTCCTTGAAGTAACCGCTCCCTGAGGTGACATCATGCGACTCGCGACGTTTCACGAGCGATTGTTTTGGCAACTGACGCTCGGCCTCACGGTCGTGATGGAGATTGCGACGATCGCGATGCGGATCGCGTTCGGGCAATCCGCAGCGGAGTACATTGCCGCGACCGAGCCGCCATTTCTCATGCAGATTCATCACATGTTCTGGTCACTGCCGTTTGTCTTGGTGGGAATGGCCGTGAACGAACGCCGCATGTCGTGGATGTTGTGGTCGGTCTCACTGGGACTGATCGCGAGCGACTTGCTGCATCATTTTCTGGTCTTGCCGTTGTGGGTTGGGAACACCGGCTGGCATTGGCCGTGATCTACTCGTCTCCTTGCCGAACGAAACATGGTCCTCACGCCAATGGGAGAACTCGAATGACGCAATCAACTGTGACAACCGCCGCCACATTGGGTGGCTGGATCGTAGGAGGAGCCGTCGGTGTCCTCGGAGCGCCGGCCTGGGAAATGGCCGGACTGTTTATTGGTTTCTTTGCTTCGATCGCCGGGGCCAGCGCGGCGGCTTGTTTGGCATCCGCGAGAAAACGACGAATCTTCGCAGTGGTCGCGGTTGTCGTGTTGGCGGGCCTGTTCGCACTGCTCTCTCAGAGCAACCCACTCTTGGTGACGATCCGTGGGACATTGTTGGTCGTGGCGGCTGGGGCGGTTGGCGGTCTGATTGGATATTTGCTCGGCAAACTTTCGCCGTCACAAGATCGTGGCTCTCAAACTTCACGAGGTTGATCATGCCGCCGTCCTCATTTCTCGGTTTCATCACAGCACTGCTCGACTGCCTCCGTTCGTGGTGGCGAGTGGATCGCATCCGCACGTCACCCGCGGAGGGGCGGTTGTTGCGATTGCATCCTCCTTGCTTCGTTGTGATTGGTGGCCGCTCGTTCGAGGTTGCTCATCGCGTCGTCGGGCAAGATGCCGAGGGGCCATTCGTGGACTACAACATTCACAGCTCCGATGGTCCGGCTCGGCTGTTGGTCCGATTGATCGTCGAGACTTCGCAAACGGTGATTCGCTGGATCGGGCCGGAGGGAGAACGCTCGCTGATGCCGAGGGAGGTCGAGGTGTTTGAACCAAGTGATTGGCGAGCCGGAGGGCGTTACCCCAATGGCACTCGCGCTGTGAGCCGATGGCGCTAGCCACGGGCCTCGGTGGATGACGTTTGACGGCGAATCGCCCGACGCTAGCGCGAAACGCCCGACGCTAGCGCGTTCGGCTCACAACACGCGAATCGCCCGACGCTAGCGCGTTCGGCTCACCTGCGGTCTGATTACACTCCAACCATGCTGAGCGATCTGCAACTTTTTGGACTGGGGGCGGCGGCCGTGGTGGACACGGTCTTGTTGCTGGCGTTGATCGAGCGGCCGAATCGGCGGCATGTGGCCATCTGGATGGTGGCGTTGATGACGGCCGCGTGGTTGCTGCATTCGGGGAGCTTCATCCACACGTTGTTGGTGGCAGTGACGCATCCGTGGCCGTTGCGAGTGAATGCCTTCGCGATGATGGCGATGTCACTGGGCTTGCTGTTAATGCCCAGTTCGCTGCTGCATGGAGCGATTCGCTTGTGGCACACGGGTGTCGAAGCGAAGCCGCGCGGCGATGCTCGCTATGGATTGTGTTACCTCCCGGTGCTGGCGCTGGGGCCGATGGCTCGCAACGTTTTCGCGGAACCGAAGGGGGAGTATCTGAATCTCGTCGCGGCATTCACGACGCCGTATGTCGGCTGGCTGTGTGCGACGAACCTGATCGCGGCGGCGACGTTTTGGAGATTGCGACGCCGAGTCGTGTTGCCTCAAGCGGCGTCGTTCTTTCGAGGCATGGCCGCGATGCTCTGTTCGCTGAGCTTGCTGGTCGTGTTCGTGGTCTTTGTGGCGATCCCGCAATGGCCGGAACAAACTGGTCTCTGGCAACTTGCCGCCAGCTTGTCGCCGGTGTTGCCCGCGTTGCTCTTCGCGTATCACGTCGTGCGGTTCGGCTTCGTGCCGCTGGTGGTGGAACGGACGCTGGTTTACGGAGCGGTGTTGGCCGCCGTGCTCCTGTTTCATCATTTGGCGGTGGCCGACGTGAGCAATCGGCTGACCGAGCAACTGCGAGTCGACTTCGCGATCGTCGAAGCGGTCGCGGCGGCCGCACTGATCATCGGCTATCAACCGCTGCGGCAACGAGTCGCCGAAGCGTTGCGCTACTTGCTCGGCTCGCACGTCGCCGGAGTGCGCGAGCAAACTCGACAGCTCGCGGCTCGGATGTCCGAAGGGATTGATCAACCGGTCGATCGCTGGCTGACGTCGATCATCGCCGAGGTGCGGACTCTGTTCGGTGTCGAACATGCCGGGACTTGGTTGTTCGGTGACGGAGAGCGCGTGATCGGTTTGGCCACGTCCGGCTCGGCGCTCTCTGTCGAGCAAGCGGTTCTGATGCAACAACTCGTCGTCGTCTCGCGACAGCGCGTGCTGACTCGCTTCACGGCGAACGCTCCGACGGCGCAGAGTCTGTTGAGCGAGACCGGCACCTCGGCGGCGATCGTGTTCGATCATCGCGATCTGCGCGGCTTGTTGGTGCTCGGCCGTAAGCCGTTCAATCAAGAACTCGATGACGAAGAGTTAAGTTCGCTGGCACTGCTGACCGAGCAACTGGCGGTGACGCTTCGCAACGCGCGTTTGCAACAGGACCGACTCGCCGCCGAACGCCGAGCATTGCGGCAAGAGAAACTCTCGACGCTTGGCCTGCTCGCCAGTTCGATCGCTCACGAGATTAAGAATCCCCTCTCGTCGATCCGCACAATCTCAACCGTGATGGCCGAGGATCTCGGTGCTGACAGCCCACATGCCGAAGACCTGCGGCTGATCATCAGTGAGATCGACCGGCTGGCGGCGACAACTCGGCAGTTGCTGGAGTTCGCCCGACCTGCACCTGCGGCGAGCGACACCTGCGTCCCGCGCGAGCTGCTCGGTCGCACGCTCCGCATCCTGCGGCATCTCGCTCAGCAAAAGGGAGTGCGATTGGAAACCGTGTTCGATGACGAGCCTGTCGCCGTTCGTGCCGATCCAGAAAGCCTCGGCGAAGTCTTCTTCAATTTGATCTCGAATTCGATCGACGCGGCGGGGACAGGAGGACTCGTCAGTGTCTCGTGCCGATCCGAAACGAAGGGCGTGATCGTGCAGATTCGCGACACTGGTGCGGGGCTGCCGTCGGAGGTCCAAGATCATCTGTTTGAACCGTTCGTCACGACCAAGCTCGACGGCACCGGCTTGGGTCTCTACATCGTCGGCCGCCGCATCCGAGAACTCGGAGCCGAGATTCGTTGCGACTCGACACCAGGGCAGGGAACATCGTTTGAGGTGCGGCTGCCGAGGTAAAAAGAGCAGGCGAGCCGGAGGGCGTTAGCCCCGGACAAGCAGCCATTTGACGCACGGCCGGGGGCTAACGCCTTCCGGCTCACCGAGAAAAAATTGCCGGACACCCCATGCCACTTCGCGTGCTGATTGCTGATGACGAACAAGCTGCTCGGCACGCGATGCTGCGAGCGTTGAAGGCGACGGGCTGCGAGTTGCTCGAAGCGTCCGACGGCGAGGCCGCGTTGGTGACGATTCGAGACCTCGCGCCGGACTTGGTCTTTCTGGATCTCAACATGCCCGGCCGAGATGGGCTGTCGGTGCTGCGCGAGTTGTCGAGCATCACCTCATCGAGCCGCCCGCCGTGTGAGATCATCGTCGTCACCGCCAACGATCAAGTCGGCAGCGCGGTTGAGTGCATGAGGCTCGGAGCGGGGGACTATCTCACGAAGCCGTATGAAGTCGAACAACTCCGAGCGGTCGTTCGCCGCGCGGCCGAACGACAGGCTCTGCGTGATCGAGTCGTCTCGCTGCAAAATCAGCTCGATCAGCAACAGGCGTTCGGAGCACTCATCGGGATCAGCCGGCCGATGCGTGAGTTGTTCAGTCAGATCACTCGCGCGGCGAAGGCTCCGCTGCCAGTGTTGATCCGGGGCGAAACCGGGACGGGCAAAGAACTGATCGCTCGCGAACTGCACCGCATGAGCGATCGTTCGGCCGGGCCGTTCGTCGCCGTCAACACCGCCGCGATCGCCGAATCGTTGACCGAAAGCGAACTCTTCGGACACGTCAAAGGAGCGTTTACCGGAGCCGATGCCGATCGACTCGGCTGCTTCCGTCAAGCGGACGGCGGCACGTTGTTCCTCGACGAGATCGGCGACATGCCAACCGCCGCTCAGACGAAAATCTTGCGAGCCATTCAAGAGCGAGTCATTCAACCGGTCGGCTCCAGCAAGACGATTGCGGTCAACGTCCGCATCATCAGCGCGACGCATCAAGACCTCGAAGCGGCGATCCCCGACGGTCGCTTTCGGCAAGACCTTTACTTCCGAGTGCGCGGCATTGAACTCCGAGTCCCACCGCTCCGCTCGCGCCGAGAAGATGTCTTGATGCTGGCGAATTACTTTCTCGAACGGAGCTTCGGTGCCGACCTCATCCCGACGTTTGCCAGCGATGTGATCGACTCGCTGCTGGCTCATTCCTGGCCGGGCAATGTTCGCGAACTGGAGCAAACGATCGTCGCAGCGGCGGCAATGTGTCAGGACCAAGTGATTCGCGTTCCCGACTTGCCGTTGCCGAAACGGGAGTCGTCCGTCAGCGATCATTCGTTCGAGCATCTTCGCGGTCTGCCTCTGACCGAAGCGAAAGCATTGTTGGTCGAGCAATTCGAACGCTCGGCGATTGAGGCCGCACTCGCCGACAACGGCGGGAACATCTCGGCCGCCGCCAGACAGCTTGGCCTGCATCGTCAGAGCTTGCAGCAGAAGTTGACGCAGTTGGGACTTCACCGTTCGAGGGAAGGAGTGAAGTAACCCGAAGCGTCAGCGAGGGCGAGCGATCAAGAACGCGAGAATCCCGGATTCCAACGCTGTGGAGCACTCGCCCTCGCTGACGCTTCGGGTTACTTATCTGTTGCCGTTCGCCTTCCACCGTTTTTGAATTCGCCATCTTCGGAGACCCGCTCATGGATTCGCGCTACTACATCGCCGACACCAGCCAGATCATCTCTCCCGCGATCGTCGTGTTTCGCGAACTCTTGGAAGACAACCTGCGGCGGATGATCGAGATCGCCAAGCAGCCCGTGCGACTACGACCGCACTGCAAGACACACAAGACGCGTGAGATTGCTCGGATGGAGTTGGCACTGGGCATTATCAAGCACAAGTGCGCGACGTTTGCCGAAGCGGAGATGCTCGCCAGCGTCGGGATCAAAGACATCTTCCTGGCGTACAACCTTGTCGGCCCGAACGTGCGCCGCGCGGTCGAGTTTGTGAAGCAGTTTCCCGACGTGACGTTGAGCGTCACGGCCGATCATCCGCGCGGCATCGCGTCATTGGGCGAGGCGATGGACACGGTTGGACGACGTGTTGATGTGTTGCTCGATATCGACGTCGGCCAGCATCGGACGGGGGTGCCGGTCGGCTCGCACGCGGCAGAGTTGTATCGGCAGATCGCGGCGACTCGCGGGTTGAAGCCGGGTGGCTTTCACGTTTATGACGGACATCAACATCAACTCTCACGCGATGATCGCCGAGTCGCCGTGCTGGCCGAGTTCGATAAGGTGCGAGCATTCCGCGACACCTTGGTCGCCGCGGGTCAGTCGATCCCACGCATGGTCTGCGGCGGCACCGCCTCGTTTCCGATCTATGCCGAGATGGACGACCCGACGATTGAACTCAGCCCCGGCACCTGCGTGCTGAATGATGTCGGCTATTCCGAACACTTCCCCGATCTCGTCTTCCCCCCCGCCGCCGTGATGTTGACGCGAGTCGTCAGCCGTCCGGCCGCGGATCGCATCACGTTGGACCTCGGCTACAAAGCAGTCGCCTCGGACCCACCCGTCGGTCAGCGCGTGATGTTCCCCGATCTCCCCGATGCCAAGCAGGTGCTGCAAAACGAAGAGCATCTCGTGCTGCAGACCTCCCGCGCCAATGAGTTCCAACCGGGTGACGAACTGTTCGCGATCCCGCGTCACGTCTGCCCGACGTGTGCGTTGCATCGCGCGATCTTCGTGATCGCAGGCGGAGAGCTTGTCGATCAGTGGGAGGTCGCATCGCGCGATCGTTGGCTGACGATTTGAATGACAGGAAGCTGCGGGCGAAAGAACGCAAGTTCGCCTTCCCGTACCTGTACGACGGCGAGACGCAGAAGACCTCGTTGGCCTACGGAGTGGTCGCCACTCCGCAAGTTTTCCTCTTTGACGACGAGCGAAAGTTGCGTTACGTCGGACGCATCGACGACTCGGATGTGAAGGCCGTCACCAGCCACGACACCCGCAACGCGCTCGACGCCTTGCTGGCCGGCAAACCGGTGCCGATCGAAAAGACCCGCACGTTCGGATGCTCAACCAAGTGGGCCGAGAAGCGGGCGGAGGCTGAAGCGTCGTTGAAGAAGTGGGACCAGGAGCCAGTCGAACTGCAGTCGCTCGATGAAGCGGCGCTGGCCAAGCTGGTTAAGAACGACCCCGACAAAGACGAACCGGGCAAGCTGCTGCTGATCAACGTCTGGGCAAGCTGGTGCGCTCCCCGCATCACCGAGTTACCGGAGTTCGTCACGATGAACCGCATGTACCGCCGCCGCAACTTTCAGTTAGTGACGATCAGCCTTTGATGACGCCGATCGGTTTCATCCGAGCCACCTTCTTAGACAGCCCCGCCTGATGGACCACATCGACCACAAGGTTCACGTCTTTGTAGGCGTCGGGTTGTTCTTCGGCGAGTCCCTTCCAATTCTGAGCCCGCGCGATGACTCCGCGTTCGAGCAATTCCTTGTCGATGCGGCGGCCCTGTGCGAGGGCGACCGCTTTGGTGCGGCTGAGGACTCGGCCGGCTCCGTGGCAGGTGGTGCCGAAGGTTTGATCCATGCTCCCCTGTTGGCCGACGAGCACCCAGCTCGCGCGGCCCATGTCGCCGGGGATGAGAACCGGTTGGCCAACGGCTCGGTATTGCACGGGGACTTCTGGATGACCGGGCGGGAACGCGCGCGTGGCCCCTTTGCGATGTACCCAGACTTTACGCTGCTCATCGTCGATCGAGTGTTCCTCGAACTTCGCGATGTTGTGAGCGACGTCGTACATCAGGCTCATCCCGAGTTCTTGCCACGGGCGATTGAAGACCGACTCGAAGACTTCTCGCGCCTGCCACATCAGCAATTGGCGATTGCACCAAGCGTAGTTGGCGGCGGCACGCATCGCTCCGAGATAGTGTCGGCCTTCATTGCTGAGCGCCGGGGCACAGGCGAGTTGCCGATCCGGCAGCACAATGCCGTACTTCTCTGGCACGCCGCGCAGGTGCTTGAGCGCATCGTCGCAGACTTGATAGCCCAAGCCGCGCGAGCCGGAATGAATCATCACACAGACTTGGTCCTGCGACAGACCGAGCACCGCGGCGACGTCGGCATCGAAGACCGACTCGACGACTTGCACCTCCATGAAGTGATTGCCGGAACCGAGCGTGCCACATTGACTGGCTCCGCGCTGAATCGCTCGGTCGCTGACGTTGCCGGGCGAGGCTCCGTCGAGCCGCCCGCGAGCTTCGGTGTTCTCGATGTCTTCGTCGGTCGCCAAGCCACGACGTTTGAGATACCCGACTCCTTCGGCCATGAGTTCGCGGAGTTCGACCATGTCGAAGCGGTACTTGCCGGAGCGGCCGACTCCGGCCGGAATGGTCTTGAATAACTCGTCGATCAATCGTGCCAAGTGCGGCTGGATTTCTTGATGCGTCAGATTGGTGCGGATCAACCGCACGCCGCAGTTGATGTCGTAACCAACTCCGCCGGGGGAGATGACTCCCCCCTGATCGGGATCGGTGGCGCAGACGCCGCCGATCGTGAAGCCATAGCCCCAATGAATGTCGGGCATGGCGAAGCTGGCAATCTGGATGCCGGGCAGCGTGGCGACGTTCGCGACTTGCTCAGGAGCCTGGTCGTGTCGGACTTGCTCGATCAACTCGTCGCTGGCGTAGATCAAGCCATCGACGCGCATGCCGGGCTTGTACGACCGAGGGATCTTCCAGCAGCAGTCGTTGAGACGAATCAGCGGACCATCGAAACCGGTTTTGGACATGGGGAGGAACCTATCGTTGTGCCGAAGGATTTCCAAGGCGGGCGATCGCCTGGTTTTCTTTGGGAGAGCCGCGCGAAGTGGAGTCACAAACCCGGCGGCACCGACTGTCTCGATTGTCGGAAATCCTCCGGGCCGGAGATGAGGGGATCATGTCGTCGGGCACAAGCACCGGTTTGCAGCGGAACTTTCACGCGATCACGACCAATACGTCGATCCTCGCGGATCCGTCGCGGTTCGTGAGGCGTTACGGCGCGGCGATTCACGCCTACCTGCAAGCTCTGATCTCCAACGAGCATGACGCCGATGAAGTCGAGCAGGAGTTGCTCCTGCAAGTGGTCGAGCGCGGCTTTCCCGATGGGATGGGTCGGCGCGGCAAGTTTCGGTACTACTTGATGACGGTCGTGCGGAACGCCGCGCTGGGGTACTTCCGCAAGAAGTCCCGTCGGCCGGTCAGCATCTCCGATCTCTCCTCGATTCCTGCGGCCGTGATTGCGGATCGTGCCTGGGATCGTTCGTGGCGCGAGTGCGTGATGAAGGGGGCCTGGCTGGCGCTCCGCAAGCACGAGCAATCCAACGTCGGCAATCTGTTTCACACGGTGCTGCGGACGTCGGTCAAACATGGCGAGGAAGATTCCTCGCTGCTGGCCGTTCGCGTCTCCAGCGCGACCGGACAAGAACTGTCCGCCGAGGCATTTCGTAAACAACTCAGTCGTGCTCGGCGGAAGTTTGGTGAACTGCTCGTGAATGAAGTCGCGCGCATGATGGGGGCCGTCACGCCGGACGCACTGGAAGAGGAACTCGCCAGCCTCGACCTTTTGAAGTACGTCCGCTGGCAGACATGATCCACATTTCTGTTGTGAACATCACCGTTGCGATTTCGCGCGGTGGTTAGAGCGGCTTGCTCCTTCGGGTGGGACAAGCCGCTCGCTTTTTGGGTCTTCGGGAATCGTGTTGACCCATTCCGCCGAATTCTTGTACGGTCCCGATGCCAGTTGTCCTCACTGGTTTTATTCCCCTCCCCTCGGCTTTCCCCAAGCCTCTCGGCACTCTTCGCCAGTCGTTTCTCTTCCCCGCAATCGCTCAACGCTGGTCGTTGCCTTGCGCGAGTTCATCCCCTTCGTGACGGAGCGAGATCACTATGTGTGGCATTGTTGGCTATGTCGGCTTCCAACCTGCGGCGGAGATCCTGTTGGAGGGCCTGCGACGGCTGGAGTATCGCGGCTACGACAGCGCGGGGATCGCCGTGGTCGATGCGGGGGAGATTGCCATTCGCAAGAAAGCCGGCCGAGTGCAAGAACTGGCTCGGCTGCTGGAACGTCATCCCGTCAGCGGCACATTGGGGATCGGACACACGCGCTGGGCGACTCACGGGCAGCCCACCGATGTCAATTCGCATCCGCACGTCGGCGGTAACGGCGACGTCGTGGTCGTTCACAACGGCGTGATTGAAAACTATTCGACGTTGAAGTCGCACTTGCAGACGCTGGGCTATGTCTTCCGCAGCAGCACCGACACGGAAGTCGCCGCACACTTGATCGCTCACGAAATGAGCGAGCTGATCAAGATGGGCGAAGATCCCGAATCGGCGAACACCGCGATTCAAGCGGTCGAGTTCGCGATCAAGCAGTTCAAAGGGACTTATGGACTCGCGATTCTGTTTCGCGATATTCCCGACATCCTGATCGCCGCGCGGTTGGGCAGCCCGCTCGTGATCGGCATGGGACAGGGCGAATACTTTCTGGCCAGCGATGCCGGGCCGCTCGCCGGGCGCACGCAGGAAGTCGTCTACCTCTCCGACCACGAACTGGTGGTGCTCACGCCGCAGGGAATGCAATTGCATCATCGCGATACCGGCAAGCACGCTCCCGACGTGCGGGTGCTGGAACAAGCCGAGGCCGGTTCGGGGTTGAACGGCTTCGAGCACTTCATGCTCAAGGAAATCTTCGAGCAGCCGGAAACGATCGAGAACGCGATGCGCGGCCGCTTGGACGAAGACGAAGCGACCGCCAAGTTCGGCGGCTTGAATCTGACGCCCCAACAACTCCGTCGCATCGACCGCATCGTGTTGACCGGCTGCGGCACCAGTTGGCACGCGGGACTCGTCGGCGAATACCTCATCGAAGAGTTCGCGCGCATCCCGACCGAGGTCGAGTACGCCAGCGAGCTGCGTTACCGCAATCCGCCCCTCTCGACCAGCACGATGGTCTTTGCCATCACTCAAAGCGGCGAGACGGCCGACACGCTGGCCGCGATGCGCGAATGCAAACGCAAGGGACATCCGACGCTCGCCATCTGCAACGTCGTCGGTTCGACGATCGCCCGCGAGGCAGACGGCGGCATCTTTCTGCACGCGGGGCCGGAAGTCGGCGTCGCCTCCACGAAGGCGTTTACCTCGCAAGTCACCGTGCTGACGCTGTTGGCGTTGTACCTCGGCCGACTGCGGAACATGTCGTATCCCGCCGGACAACGGATCATCTCGCACCTGCAAGCGATCCCCGACGCCATTCGCAAGACGCTCGAATGCTACGACCAAATTAAGGACATCGCTCAGCGGTATTGCGACTACGACAACTTCTTGTATCTCGGCCGACTGTACAATTTCCCGGTCGCGTTGGAAGGGGCGCTCAAGCTCAAAGAGATCAGCTACATCCACGCCGAAGGCTACCCGGCCGCCGAAATGAAACACGGCCCGATCGCGCTGGTCGATGAGCGGACGCCGAGCATGTTTATTGCGCCGCGCGGGCACATCTATCCGAAGGTGATGAGCAATCTGGAAGAGATCAAAGCTCGCAAAGGCCCCGTCATCGCGCTGGCCTGCGAAGGGGATGCGAAGCTCGATCAATTGGCCGACGACGTGATCTATGTGCCGTTCGTCGAGGAGTATTTGCAGCCGCTGGTCTGCTCGATTCCGCTGCAACTGTTGTCGTATCAGATCGCCGTGCTCCGCGGCTGTAACGTGGACCGCCCCAGGAATTTGGCCAAGAGCGTGACCGTCGAGTGATCTTGCACACGTCTCGATTCACGAGATCGTTGAGGCGATCGCACTGCACGTTGCCGACATGCGTGCGACCGGGCAAATGGTTCCGATGCCGACAACTCAAAGTGGGCTTGTGGAACTTCCAGAAGTCTGAGTGGCACTCGGAGTCGATCTCCTGACCGAGCCGCGCACTTGATGGCTGGCGGAAAATGAAGGGCGGAAGATAAGACACCATCGCGTCGCGCACGCTTGTCATTTTCCGCCAACTTGTTTTCCTCAATGAAATATCGGCTCTCCGCCATGCCTGTTGGGTGGGGGCTACAGGTTGTGGTATGAGTAAGTGGGTGACAGCAGCAACAGTTGGAGTGGTGGGGGGACGGCTTGTCGTGGGAAGACTTCGAGGTCGTCCACCAGGCCGAAGACCGGGCGGGTTAGTCGTTGCCGTTCACGCTCGTTCCCAAAGTCGCGGCGGCGGTTTGTCCACACTGTGGGACGCTCCAGAATGGCCCAAGAGCGACTCAAAGAGTGGCTCACCGCCGCGCGAAGTCTGCAGCTCAAACCTTTGGATGCGTTCTGTCAGACGGTCGAGAATTGGCGACCGATGATTGCG
>JBJXEX010000282.1:0-11370 GCA_046156195.1 Planctomycetaceae bacterium
AAGGACTGGCAAGTCTCTTCACCCTCTGGAGCAAGCGTGCTCCCAAGTCTCGAACCGCCTAGTGCGGACCCGCATGCTAGGTGGTGTGGGAGGGGTTCCGGAGTAATCCGGACCCCTATCCCGATCAACATCACGACCTCAGAAATGGCTCAAGAGCGACTGAAAGAGTGGCTCACCGCCGCGCGAAGCCTGCAGCTCAAACCATTGGATGCGTTCTGTCAGACGGTCGAGAATTGGCTGCCGATGATTGCGAATTATTTCACGAATCGATCCAGCAACGGCCCGACCGAAGGCTTCAATCGGGGCTTCCGGACGATCTTGTGGCAAGCCTTTGGCATGACCAACTTCCGCCACTTCCGACTCCGCATCCTCGACCGCTTCAACCAACCCCAAACACAACTTTCAACATGAATGGCGGAGAGCCAAAGATGGGAACAGGATTGGTCGGATATTGTCAGACCTTCGCTCGCTGAAAAGCCCGGTCGATGCGTGACAAAGTCCGCTCGCGGCCGACGAGCAGCACGCATTCGTAAACGCCGGGGCCGATCGGAACGCCGGTCGTGCTGATACGCAAGGCATGAATCAGCGTGCCGACGGGTTGGCTTTGTTCCTCGCAGTACGACTTCAGCGCGGACTCCAAGTTCTCGACCGTCCATTCGGGGATCGCGGCGATGCGGTCGCGATAGCCGGCGAGCAACGCAGGGACGCCCTCTTTGGCGATTCGTTTGGTGAATTCTTTTTCGTCGTAGGCGATCTCGTCGGTGAAGAAGTAAGCCACGTCGAGCACATCGCTGAACAACCTCAAACGATCGGCCAGCGCGGCGATCAGTCGCGTGACGAATTCTCGATTCTCCGCCGTCGGCGGCGAGGCGATGAGGCCGGCTTTCTCTAGATACGGCAGGCAACCGGCGACTTTGTCCGCGAGCGGCAACTGCGACATCCAGTGTTGCTGGTACGAGACCATCTTGTCGGGATCGAAGCCAGCCGGAGCTTTGACGACCCGGTCCAGCGTGAAGAGTTTGACCGCATCCTCCAGCGAGAAGATTTCGGTTTTGTCGTCGAGCGACCAACCGAGCCGCAGCAGGCCGTTCAAAATCCCAGCCGGCAGAAAGCCGACTCGTTCGTAGAACTCGACCATCACCGGATCGAGCCCCGCTTGCCCCGCGAGACCGATTTGCGAGAAGACCGTCTCTCCTTTGTCGCACAGCTTTTTGAACGAAGCGTTGTTGCGGTATTGAGCCAGCTTGCGTTTGCTGAGTTTTTCTTTTCCACCCGGCGCGGCGACGTACGGGATGTGTGCGAACTGCGGCAGTGTGTTGCCGAGAGCCTGGTGCAGCAGCACCTGAGTCGGCGTGTTCGAGAGATGTTCTTCGGCACGGACGACGTGCGTGATCTGCATCTGTGCGTCGTCGATCACGGTCGCGAAGTTGTAGAGCGGCGAGCCATCGCCGCGCATGATGACCGGATCGGCCATCAAGCCGGCGTCCCATTCGACTCGGCCGCGAATGTGATCGTCGATGACGATCTTTTGATCTCGCGGCACCACGAACCGAACGACGTGCGGCTGGCCTGCGGCGAGGGATTGCTGAATCTCGGCCTCGCTCAGTTGCAGTGACCGGCGAGCGCTCAAGTAGGTCCGCTTCTCCGCTTCGGCGAGTTTGCGGTCCTGGTCGATTTGCTCTTTCGTCTCGAAGCAGCGATAGGCTTTGCCCTCGCGGAGGAGGCGGTCGGCGGCGGCTCGATACAGCTCGCCGCGCTGCGATTGGAAGTACGGAGCAAACGGCCCGCCGATCTCCGGCCCTTCATCCCAATTTAGGCCGAGCCATTTGAACGCTCGCAGGATCGGGCCAAGGGCCTCGTCGATGTTTCGCTGCTGATCGGTGTCGTCGATCCGCAGAATGAACGTGCCGCCGTTGTGCCGCGCCCACAGCCAATTAAACAGTGCGGTGCGCATCCCGCCGATGTGCATGTATCCCGTCGGGCTGGGAGCAAACCTCGTCCGCACCGTTGTCATCGCAAACCCTCACCAAGTGGTCAAAAGGGGCGGGATGATAGCGGTGGCCGAACCGAGTTCGTAGCACAGGCGGCTCGCCTGTGATTCTTGCGATCTAGTGAAGCAAAGCCGCACCACGGATGAAGACAGCGAATCGAAATCCGATTCGACGATATCCTCAATTTCGTCGAATCCATGCGAGGCACTCGCATGGGTCATTTTCAGGCTGACGGCACATGGAATGTGCCTACTACTTTTTCGACCGTGCGAATCAGGGCTGGCGGACGCCGATGGTCAACAGCAGATTGGCCCACAAGCGTTGGTCGGCCGTTTGGATCGTGAGCACCAGATCGCGGGATGTGACCGCCTCGTAGAAGTCCCACTTGGGAATTGGCTGCAACGGGATCGACAGTCCCGCGGCGGAGAAGATCGAACGATACTCGGTCCAGATCGACGGATCGCCGCCGAGCGCATACGGATCATCGGCGGGGATACCCATTGTGTTCGCGACCTCGATCGGCAGCGCGGTGAGCAACACTTCCAGCACTTGCGTACAAGTCACGATCCCCGGTGCGAGATTCAAACTGATCAGCTCCGCATTCGGGCCGAGCGTCGAGGAGGCCGGATAATTGCCATCGGCAATCAGCACTTTGGAATGATGCCCGGCGCGAGCGAGAATGGCGGTGATTTCGGGATGAATGAGCGTGTGCTTGAGCATGGGGGAGATTTCGTAGCCACGCTCGCCAGAGCGTGGGCTTGTTGGCGACTCGGCCCACGCTCTGGCGAGCGTGGCGACTTACAGCCAGAGGTATTTCTGAATGAACTCGACAACGTCGCCGAAGAGGACATAGCCCAAGCTGCGTTGGCCGCAGTTGATCTTGGCGCGGACCTCGGCCCCAATGCGGAGTTGTGTGCTGTCGAGGTTTTTATCGAGATCCCCTTTGTCGATGTCCACGCGGACGTTGACGATCGCCTTGTCCTTGGCGGACGAAGCATTGGAGCGGGTTTCGATGTTGGCTTTGCTCAACTGGCCGTTGAAGCGGTCTTCGACATTCGTGGCCAATTGAAATTCCACGTTCAGCTTGGCCGCTTCAAACAACTTTTGCAGGCGTTCGTGCTCCTTCTTGGTGGCGGGAGCAATCCCCTTGCGATGGTCCTCGACCAACTCTTTCAACGACCGTTCTTTGACGGGCCTCGACTCGGAATCCAACTCTAACTTGGCCTTTGGCTCCGACTCGGACATCTCGACTACGGTTTGATCGAGCTTGGCTTCGACCGCGCGAAGCAAGTGGCCCATGCGAGACTCTTGGACTTCGAGTTGCAGCCACCAAGGGCCGGCTTCGTCTTTGATTTCCAGCAGCAGTTCGCCTCGTCGCACGGGACGATTCTGGAGTTGGCGTTCGACCTCGAACGTGGCGATGGTGCCGGCTCGTGGAGCAACCACGGTGAGATCATCGACACGGCGTTTCAAGATGCCGAGCAACTTTTGAGCACCGGCAATCTCCACATCGGTGGCCTCGATCTTGCCCTCCAGGCGAGTGATGTCGAGGTTGTTACCGTTCTTCTTGGCGACGTCCAATTCACCCAGGAGGCTGTAGCGCGTGGACTGCTTTTCGTGGAGCGTGGTCTGCGCGGTGACTTGAGCTTGCAACAAGTCCGGGCTTTGCAGGCGGAGCAGCACGTCGCCGGCCTGAACCCGATCGCCCCCTTTGACGGCAATGTCGGCGACGTTTCCGTCCGCAGGGGCGAAGACATCACTGAGATCGCGTGGCATCAAACGGCCTTGGCCTTCGACTCGATAGTCCCACGGGACAATACAAAGCGCGGCGACCAGGGCCGCAACGGCGACCACGACTCCCAGTGCTTTCAGTTTGCCGCGGCCTTCCATGAAGCGGAATGTCTCGCCGAGAAAATCCCACACCGGCAACAGGAACAGCCGGTTGTGCTTGAGGCTGTTGTGCATCGACTCGGAAATGTGATCGGACAGCGATTCGACTTTCTCTTGGAGTCCGGGGCGTGGCTGGCTCTCTGAGATTTGCTCGATGATCAGTCCGCCGATCGGCTTCTTTTGTTTGTCGATCCGCTTGACCCCTTTTTCGTCTGCCTTGATAACCGCGTCGCTCTCGAACAGCGGCCAGACGATGACCATTCGCGAGCCGCTCTCTTGGATGTAGTCGGCCAGCGGAGTGGTGATCTGCGGCGGGAGATGGTCGAGCTTGCCGGAGTAGGTCAGCGGCTCACGCATCAAGATGACCTTGTTGGCGATGTCTCGCATGCGTTTGACGAGATTGGCTCGCTGATGCACCGAGTCTTGACCGCTGATGGCCTTGATGACGGTCTTCTGGCCGTATTGAACGGCGACGCTCAGGCGATCGCAGCCGAGCAGCAATCGACCGTCGTTGGCGGCGGTCGCGGCGACTTCGCCAACGTCGAGGCTGCGATGCAATTGCAGCAAGAACTGCTCGAATTGTTCGGTCAGCTTCGGCTTGTTTTCCGGCGTCTTGGCCGTGGATTGCCGGTCGAGGTAGCGGCAGGCGTAGCCGCACATTTGCTCGACGAATTGCAGGAAGCCGGGGCGAGCCTGATGCGGCGTATCGACCCGCTGAAAGATCTCGACGACTCCGACGCACTGCTTCTGCTGCTGCAACGAGGCGAGCACGATCAAGTCGTTGGTGGGGACTTGCACGCCGCTGCCGTCGTTGGGGCTGTGCGTGCAGGCTTGGCCGTTGGACATGACCTCGTCCAGCAGCTTTTGGTTGAGCGCCGGCGCATCGGCCTTCTCGAAGTAGCCGGTCTTCTTGAGATCCAGATCGGTGAACAGATTGAGCTTGGCGGTGCCGTTGCGGAGCCAGACGGCTCCTGCTCGCGCCCCGACCGCGCCGACGACTCGCCGCAGGAACTCGCTGAAGAACGCTTCGGGCGGCATGTTGGACCGCGAGTGCTCTTCGATTTCTTTGGCGAGCTGAATGATCTTTTCGCGGACTTGCTTAACGCTATCGGATTCGGTCGTGGACATGAGGCGTCTCGTCGAGGGTAGGCGAAAACCAACCGAACGAGCGGACTCGGCCTCGTGCCAAACCCGCTCGAACCTCGCGAAACGTCCGAGAAAATGCCATCCAAACACCCGATGACCACGGCTCCATTCCGCGCGCGGGAGTTTGTATGGGTAGTCGCCAAACAGTGACAAGAGCAAAGGTTGACCGTTACTGATCCGCGATGAGCTTCAACGTGCGGCTGTTGGCGATCTCGCGAAAGACTTGGTTCAACTGAGTTTCGACGGCCGCGATGCTGCTGCCGACCGGGACATTGAAATGGACTCCGCCGGTGATGTCGGCGACTTGCTGCATCAGGGCGGTGTCCGCCCCGGACCCCAGGCTGATGGTCAGGATTTTGACCTTATTGGCTTTGGCCAGGTTGGCCTCGCTAATCACCGCCGCCGTCGCCGCAGACGCGCTGCCGGGTTCATTGGGGATGCCGTCGGTCATCAGGACCATCAGTCGAGACGATCGGGGGCGCGCTTTCGCGACCAGTTCGTTCCGCGCGATGGTCATGCCGGCGGAGATGTTCGTCCCCGACTTGTAATGTCCTGCCTGCCGATGTTGCGTGGTGTTTTTGATCTGGTTGAGATTCGGGCTGAGTCCGTGTTCCAGGATCGCTCCGGTGGAGTTGGTGTGCGTGTAGATCGACAGACCGACGTAATCCTCGGCCTCCATGTCGATGAGGTAATCGGTGAACTCACCGACGGCGTCTTTCATCACACCGACCGGCTGTTCGCTGGTCTTCCACAGGTCGGGCGTGTCGGCCGCTCCGTATCGGACGATCTGGAGGTATTCGAGCCAAGTCAGGTAGCCGAACATGTCTCGATAGCCAGCGTTCTTGATTCCGCCGGACGATTTCTGCACTTCTTGGATGTATTCATCCCAAGTGCCACCGGGATACGGATACGCGGTCGTCAGTCCCAACGCCGTTTTGATGTTGGCCAGAGTGAAGTCGAACTTTTCGCCCAAGTTGCCCGACGAGAGATTGGCGTTCGTGCCGGAGTTGACCCAGCAATTCGTGATGTCCTTGTTGGCGTTGCCGCCGGACCCGGCGAACGTGCCAGTCAATCCGCTCAGCGAAGAGAACGTCTGGGTCGCTCCATTGGAGAACTGCAACCTCACGGATTTCAGCGCGAGCGTCGAGACGACGGCCACGGAAGTCCGCTTGAAGGTCACATCAATGTGCGGGATCGTTCCCGAAGCGACGCGGCCTTTGAGCGTCGCGTACTTCGGAGCAAAAGTCAGATTGCCATAAACCGGCGAACCCAGTTGAGTCCACATCGTCTGCAAGTTCGACTCGACGGCGGTGCGGCCGAGTTTGCTGATCGCTCCCAAACAACTGTCGTCGTTCATCGACCCGGAGAAGTCGAGCACCACCATGATGTCTCGCGGCTGAAAGGTCGCAATGGCCTCGGCCGAGACGTCGGCTTTGGTCGAACCGATCGCCGGTGCGAAGAACAGCGGCAGACGGTTATCGCCCCCCGCTCCCGTCGTCCGCTGGGCTTTCACTTTCACGACATTGTACGGTGTCTCGTTCAAACCCCACTGAATCGAGTAGGTGTTCGCGGACGGATTCCAAGCCAGTTTGCCAAAGGTCACGTCCGTGGTGGGATTGATGGTCACGGAATTCTTTTCGCCAGCTCGGTGCAGGGCGGCGGTCGCCACAATCTCGCGGTTGGCATTCGTGCGAACCACGGCGGGGTCCAACGTGCCACTCAACTCCATCGCACCCGACAGCGCGGCGGCATCGGCCGCGGATTGCAATTGCGTCCGGGTCAACTGGATGAACCCGTTGTCCACAGTCATCGCGACAAACCCCAGCAGCACCACCATCAGCACCGCCGTGAGCACCAAAATCGTTCCACGACGATCGTTCGTCCGCAGGGACCGTGGCAAAAATCGTTGCATCATGTTGATCGCTTTCTTGACCGGCGAAAATGCCAAACTCTTTTCCCGACGACGCTCCGCCGACCAACATGAGCGTCCGGATTGAAACCGCCGAGCCGAAGGAAAAGTTTTCTCGAAAGACGGAGCCAAGTCTTCCGCTTTGCAGCCTAGAACACTCAATCACTTGGTCAACCGAAATCTTCCGCAGCCACCGAATAACCCGATGGCATTCAGCCCCACTCGGATCGGGAGCGCACGATTTGCCAATTCTCCGTTTCCAAAAAGCAACAACCTCTCCACGACCGAAACGGCAGCGGGAAGTTTTCGCCGAAGGTGCGGTCGCCATCGGCCGCTGCGGACCAAAGCAAGGATCGGGCTGATTGGCAGGTTTCCCAAGGTCTCGCAAGACTGTTGAATTTCATGGTTACCCCCGACGCCATCAGCGTGGGCGTTTTCGCGGTTGACGACTCTCGGCGCGCACGCCGATGGCGTTGCGGTTCACCAACGCGGCGAGGCCGCAACCAATGTGGCTCGACGCTCCGCGTCGAGATTCGCGACGCGGAGCGTCGCGCCACAATGCGCGCACGCCGACAAGAAGCCGACAAGAATCTGAGAACTCGTAGCACAGGCGACCGGCCTCCAAGAACGGAATGACGCCCCCCACTCACTTAACGGAAACCTCTTCATGCTCGAACTCGGTCCCGACAACTTGATCGCCTACCTCTGTCGAACTGGACGGCTCACTTCCGCCGAGGCCGTGACCTCGCACGCGGAACTGCTCACGGGGGGAGTCTCGAACGTCGTGATGCGCGTCGGCGTTCCCAGCGGCCAGGACTTCGTCGTCAAACAATCGCGAGCACAACTTCGCACGCAGGCCGAATGGTTCAGTCAACCCGAACGGATCTGGCGCGAGCGTGATGTGCTCGATGTTCTTGCTCGCGTCACCCCGCCCGGCGTCGTCCCGAAACGCTTGTTCGAGGACCGCGACAATTTTCTCTTCGCGATGGAAGCGATCCCGCGCGAGCACCTCGTTTGGAAAACCAGCCTGTTGAACGGCGAGACGAATTGCGACATCGCGCGCCGGCTCGGCGAGATCCTGGCCGCGATTCACGCGCGCACGGCCAACGACGCCGACTTGCGCGAGCGACTCGGCGATCGCACGATCTTTGATGAGCTGCGGCTCGATCCGTTCTATCGTTTCGTGGCCCGACGACAGGCCGATTTGCGTCCCGCTTTGGAACGCTTGATCGACGAGACGCTGGCGACGACGACCTGCCTGGTACTCGGCGACTTCAGCCCGAAGAACATCTTGCTGGTGCCGAGCGAATCGGGCAGCGACGGCGAGCCACCACGACTCGTGCTGGTCGATTTCGAGACTGGCCACTTCGGCGATCCGGCATTTGATCTCGGCTTCTTCCTCAGCCATTTGTTGCTGAAAACGATCAAGCACGCCGGACGAGCGACTGAGTTCCTCGGCATGGTCCGCGCGTTTTGGTCCGCTTACCAAGGAGTCGGATTGCCACCGGCACTTGAGCAACGCACCGTCGCGCATCTCGCGGCGTGCTTACTCGCTCGCGTGGATGGCAAGAGCACGGTCGATTATCTGACCTCCGAAGCTCAGTCGTTCGTGCGCGAGGTCACACGCGATTGGCTGCTGTCGCCGCCAGCTCTCGTGGATTCCGCGATCGCCGATTTGCGCCGACGGCTGCAAGCAATTTGCTCGTGCTGAGGCCGCACCCTCACCTCGGACGACTTGGAGCGGTTGCCGAGCTGAGCACGAAGCTGCGGTTCTGGGGATTTACCGTGCTGCCGAGCAGCTCGATGGTCGGGCGGTCCAAGGCGCGCTCGAAAAGGAACGAAGTCAATTTGGCGACGCAGACCATCGCCGGGGCCGCCCAGGCCGCGTCCGCATTGTCGAACAGAAGGAACACCGACAATCCAATGGTGACGATTAGCAGAAAGATGACCTCGAAATAAAACCACACCATCCGAAAGAAGGACGGTCCCTGAGGCTGCCAAGTCAGAAACCACCACGACTGAAACACCAGCACGCCAGCGAACAATTTTCCAACCGTCGTCGCGATCGGCCACAGCGCGCCTCCATTCACAACCGCCAGACTCAGCAGCAGCGGCGAGGCGACGACGCTCAGCGTAATCAGCTTCAGCAAGATCACCCGGACACGCAGCATCTGGAGTTCGCGATGACTGATCGGCAGATAGGCCGACAACGGCAACGCTTTGTTCTGAGCGTTGTTCCAGATCAATCCGGGCCAGCCCTGAAACATGGCGGCGAACGTCAGCAGGAACGCGGCGAAGCCCAGCAGTGACGATACCAACACCACGATCACCACGATCCAAACGGGGACGCCGCGCATCAAGTGACGCGCAACCCAAGCGCTGCCCGCGGCGGTCCACAACACGACCGACCAGCCGATCAACAGATGCGACCAGAAGTGACCATCCAGCATCAGACAGTCGGCCAGCATTCGTTCGCGGCGAACGAACGTCGCCAGCAGCAGCCGCTCGAACAAACCGAGTCGCTCGTCCGGCCAGGGCTGCAAGAAGGCTCCGCTGAGTACCTCTTTGCGAGCATCCGCCGCCGACATCGGTTGATCGCTGACCTCCAGGGACAACATCTCCGGGATCTCGATCGGCTGCGTCGAACCGGTCAGCAGTTTGGACAGCGTACCGTTCGGACGAAGCGGTTCGACGGAGATCGTGGCTCCCCAAATGGACTCGCGTTGGAACAGCGGTTCGAGTGTGCCGTTCGCGTCCAGCGTGAACTCGCGAATGTCGCAGCGACGCAGCAGAGCCAGAGCCGACTCGAAGCCCGCCAGAGCGTACAAACCGATGGCCGCCAACAGTCCCGCCGCCATCGTGTGCTGACCTTGTGAGGCCGACTCGAACAACAGCCACGGCCAGCCGGTCGGCCACCATAGCCAGTGACGAGTTTCCATCTGCAGGCCGACCAGCGGCACCCACCGAAGCGGAGCCGCCGTGACCAGCGCCGCTAACACGATCAGCGTCAGCAGCCAACTTGTTCGCAACGTGCTGCGGAAGCAGCCTCCACACCAGCGCACGAGCAATGCCACGCTGGCGATGGCACACAGCGAATGTCCCACCGCGGTGCTCAGTCCCCACATCGTCGCCGACCACGGCGGTTGACCGGCGTCGGTCAGCACCTGGGTGTGAAACACCGCCAACGGAGCGACAAACACCATCGCAAAGCCAAACATCCGCCACATCCAAGACTGCGCCAGCGCTCGCTCGTCAATGGGAAGCAGTGCCGCCAGATTCCATTCGGGCAATCGCCGGCTCTGCTGACGCCAGCCCGCCGCAAGGAGCAGGGCCACGAACATCATCGTCGGAGACAGCCAATACAGGCTCGATTTCAACTCCCCGTTGACGATCCATTCCACTTTCGCGGCCATGATCGCGACGGCAAACACCGGAGTCGGCAACAGCACACAGAGCACTCCCGTCCCCACCCCTTCGACCCAGCGCCCCCAGCGGCGACGGCTGTAATCGGCTAACAGTTTGGGCCGCCGCGCGAGCCGCTCCAGAGCGGCTCGTCGAACTCGCGATTCCAATTCCGTCGCGCGAAGACTCATGTTTCCGTCGTGTCCCGCAGTTGAGCGAACAGATGTTCGAGCACTGCGCCGGGAGCGGCTTTGCTCGATTCCGTCAGGCTGACCATCGTATCGAACGCGTGAATCTTCCCGCCGTTGATGACGCAGACTCGATCCGAGAACGACTCGGCCAACTCCAACAACTGCGTCGAGTAAATCACCGTTCGTCCGCGCCGGCTGGCCTCGCGAACCAAACGTCGAAACGCCGACAGTCCCAGCGGGTCCATGCCCGATGCGAACGGCTCGTCGAACAGCCACAGTTCGGGATCGGCGATCGCCATCGCGATCAATCCCGCCTTGTACTGCTGACCGCGCGACAGCTTGGCTACCGAAGACTTGATCAGAGGCAGCAAGTCAAACTCTTCCAGCAATTCCACCACACGCGATTCGATGCCGGCTTCCGCCTTCTCGTAGGCTTTCGCCACCAGCCCGATGTGCTGTAACAGCGACACCCGCGGATAAAAGAACGGGAAGTCGGGCAAGAAATGGAGCCTTCGCCGCAGATCGGTACGACTCCGCCGAAACGCTTCGTCGTCGAACAACACCTCGCCCCGATCGGGCACCACGATCCCGCTCAGGCAGCGGAGCAATGTTGTCTTGCCGGCCCCGTTGACCCCCAACAGCGAGATGATCTGCCCCGGCTCGATATCGAGCGTCACGTCATCCAAGGCGTGGACTCGGCCATACGATTTATCGAGGTTTCGCAGGGCGATTTTCATGGCAGGCCGTTCAACCTCGTTCCCACGCTCGGAGACTGTGAAGTTTTAGAGCCGCGACCGTGAGGGAGCGGTCGTAAGTCCTGAAAACAACCGCTCCCTCACGG
>JBJXEX010000287.1:0-20235 GCA_046156195.1 Planctomycetaceae bacterium
TGCTGCTGTAAGTTGCTGTTGTTGTTCATGACCGCCATCCTTGGCTTGAACTCGAAATCTCACCCCAAAACCAGATAACTCATACCACAAACTGTAGTCCCCCCCCAACAGGAATGGCGGAGAGCCAGTTCTCCTAAACCGAAAAGCAGCGTGCCTTCTGTGGTCACAACAGAACGACAACACGCTCACGCATCGGGCGGATTCTGAGTATGTCGGGATTAGAGTGCGAGGGCGCACCACCGCTCGCCGCGTAAATGGTGGCCACGACCGATTCCACGTCTTCAAACGTGATCCCCAATTCGGCTGTGGGTCGCACGACCAAGGCACCGCACTCACGCAAGGATATGGACGACAAATCCAGTCGTTGGACGGTATTGAACAAGACCCCCGCGGCATCGCTGATGCTGCGCCGCAGTTCCTTGTATCCCACCAAGACAAACCGCAGGCGGCCTTCGTTGTGCAAACGGTGTAGAGAGGCCGTCAGATTGGGACAGAGCTTGGTCAGTTCGTCCGCCTCGTCAATAAAGACGATGACGCGCTCGTGCGAACTGTAATGCTCCACAAGCTTCTCAAAACTAGCGGCCGAGACGCGGTTGACAAATCCTGGCCATGCTTCGTGTTCGCCGACGAATTGATCGATGAATTTCGCCAGCAGTTCGTGCTCCCCGATGGCACGACTGAATTCGGTTCGCAGGACGACGCGTCCCTGCCCCTTGAGCTTTTTCACGGCCTTGTTGATCAGCGACGTCTTGCCAATCGAGCGTGGGCCGACGAGTGCATAGCTGGCATTCATTTTCGTCAGCAGGTCGAGGTCGTCCTTGCGTCCCACGAACAAGCGGTCGTCGTCGATCGGGCCGCGGTAGATGTAGGGATTCAGCAGACGGATCGGCGTCGACTCGATCAACCGTTTTGCGAATTCATTCCGCGGCGGATGTGCCAGCAGGATTTGGACGACTTCGGCGGGGGAGAGAAACACAAAATGTTGATCGGAGAACACGAAGTGCGGCCGAACGGAATCGAAAGGCCCGCTATGGAGCAGCAACGTGGGGCGGTCATAGATGCCCAGCAATCGCAGTTCGTGATCGACGTCCACGCCAAGCTGCTGTGGATCGACCACTTGCTCCGCCGCCACGCAGACAACGGCAAACGGACTCTTCAGCCGGCCAACCACATCGGCGACAAGATAGAGGTCGAAATTCTCTTTGGCATGAGTCGCCGTCACCTGCAAACCGGTCCGCTGCGCCAAAACCCCGACGACCGACTTCGAGGTCGGCGAATTCGCCAAACTGATGAGTGACGCGGCCTGAGCACCCTGCCGCCTGATTTCCGTCACCAAATCAAGAAACGTGATCATGCGGATTCTCAAGCTTCGGTCTGTCGTTCCACTTCATTAGGACTCAATCGACGCTCCATCATGTCGAATTCCGACTTGCCACCAACGGCGAGTCGCTCGGATTCGATTGCCAACCCGGACTGGCGAAGTATAGCCCGGTGCCGTGAGATTTTTCCACGATGTGGCAGCAAGTGCACTCGCAGCCATTTTCGAATGTGAGCGGCATTGCTGCCGCTCAGGAAGTCTCAGGAATTCTGTGGGAAGAAAGGGGCCGAAGGGGCCGCAGCTCATTTCTCAAAAAGATCTGCGTCCCCTTTCTTTCCCCAAGCTCGACGCCAGCAAAGTGAATTTCGCGGTTCGGCTGGATGGCGGCGTTGGCAACGACACGCTGCTGGGCGGGGGCGGCAACGATCTGTTCTTCGGCGGCGCGGGACTGGACAGCGCTGTCGGCGGTGCCGGGGCCGATTCGCTCGACGGCGGTGACGGCAACGACAAGCTCGACGGTGGACTCGGCAGCGACACGCTGACCGGTGGGTTCGGTGACGATGCCCTCACTGGCGGACCAGCGAAAGAAACGGGAGTCGATGTCTGGTCCGAGACGTTCAGCGGTTCAATGACAATCGCGGCGACAGGCAGTACGGGAGTGCTTGGCAAGGACACGCGGACCAACATCGAAGGAATCTCGCTCACCGGCGGCAGTGGAGCCGACTCAGTCAACGCCGCCGCCGCGACGGTCGCCGTCACGCTGATCGGCGGAACTGGCAACGACACGCTGACAGGCGGACTCGCCAGCGACCTTCTGCAAGGAGGCGACGGCAACGATTCGCTCATCGGAGGTGTCGGCAGCGATCGACTCGAAGGTCAGAACGACGACGACGCACTCACTGGCGGAGGCGGCAACGACGCACTACTCGGCGGAACCGGCAGCGATCGAGTCATCGAATCGGGCAACCTCAACTTCACACTGACCGATGTCACGCTGGTCGGCGTTGGAACCGGCGGCAGCAGTGACTCGCTGGACGACGTTGAGTCCGCGCTGCTCACTGGCGGTGCCGGCAACAACGTGCTCGACGCGAGCGGCTTCACACTTGGCGGCGTCACGCTGCTCGGCGGTGCTGGCAACGACAACCTGATCGGTTCGGCGAACGGCGATTCGCTGCATGGCGGAGCAGGCAACGACACGCTGACCGGCGAAGCCGGCGACGATGTGCTCGACGGCGGTGCGGGAGTCGATCTGCTGATGGTCTCGCGCCTCGTCGATGCCTTGTTGACAAACAACTCCCTGACGACCGTGACCGAGTCCGGCATCGCGCTCGATCAACTTTCGCAAATTGAACAAGCCAAGTTGAACTCGGAGATCAACGCGACGAGCACCACGATCGACGCCAGTGAATTCACCGGCAGCGTCACTCTGACCGGCGGCAACGGCGGCGACTCGCTCGTCGGTGGCAGCGGCAACGATTCGATCCTCGGCGGACTCGGCCACGATGACCTGCATGGCGGAGCGGGACTCGACACCATCGACGGTGGAGCCGGAAACGATTGCCTGCATGGCGACGCGGGCAACGACAAGCTGCTGGGCGGCATCGGCAACGACACCATTCGCGGTGGTCTCGGTGAGGATTCGATCGACGGCGGAGCCGATGACGACGTGCTGCTCGGCGAGGAAGGGAACGACACGATTCTGGGCGGCATCGGCGACCTCGCATCGGATCTGGCTGGTTCGCGCGGCGATGACATTTTGATTGGTGGCGATGGCAACGACTCACTCAGTGGTCAAGATGGCAACGACACAATCCTTGGTGGTCAGGGAACCGACAAACTCTTCGGAGGCAACGGCAACGACACGCTGGCCGGAGAAGAAGGCAAGGATACTCTCGCCGGTGACGCGGGAACCGATGCCCTGTTTGGTGGCCCGGAACTCGATTCGTTCACCGCTCCCGCCGCAGGCGAGAAGAACGAGGATGGCCTTTTCACCGACGCGGCCTTCTTCGATCGGCTGGACCTCATGCTCGCAGCCTGCCCGTGATCAATGCGGCTCGCCAGCGCCGGATGTGGCGATCCGCCCGTTCCACAACCCGCGCATGAAGAAGTTCTGTGCCGGGCACCATTGGGAACTCGCACGGCTCGGCGCGTGTTTCGTTGGAAGTTCGACGTCCTCCAGGCCGCCATCCAAACGAATCTCGGACAACAGGACTCGATGACCAGCCAAGACCTCTTGAAGCGGACGCGAGCGGGCTTCTCTTCTGAGATGACGGAAAGTCTTGGCGACGACACGGGAGGCACGGCTCGCGGTGCGGTGCATGTCCTGTTTCTGAAGGCGAATCATGCTCCGACGTTGCAGAACGCGATTGCCAATCAGAACGCGACGGTCGAGTCGGCCTTCTCACTCCAGTTTGCGGCGGACACGTTCGACGACGTTGATGCGGGCGACTCGCTGACGTACTCGGCCACGCTGTCCGACGGCAGCGCGTTGCCAAGCTGGCTGACGTTCACGGCCGAGACACGCACGTTTTCCGGCACGCCGCAGAGCGACGATGTGGGCCGCGTCTCGATCACGGTCACGGCCACTGACACCGGCGGCTTGAGCGTCAGCGACGAGTTCGACCTCGCGGTCATCACCGTAACAATCGTGACCTCGGGGGGAACCGCGACGATCGGCGACGCCGGTGGCGGTGTCGCGAGAAACGACCAAGTCATGACGACCCTCAGTGAACATGGCATGAGCTTGGTCCTGACGATCGGAAACGTGACCACGGAAATCCCGCTGGCTAGCCTGGATGAATTGGTCTTCAACGGCGGTGCCGGCAGCGATGCGATCAGCGGCGGAGCTGGCAACGACCTGCTCAGCGGAGTTCTCGGCACCGATACGATTCTGGGGGCCGCGGAGACGATGTTCTGCGAAGCGAGGGAGGATACGACTACCTCGTGGGAGATGCCGGAAGTGACCGTTTCGTCGCCTCCGGTGCGCGAATCATCCTGGGCGGTGGAGACGACACCATCAGCGGCTCAGGCAATAAGATCGACGCATTCTTTGTGTTCGACTTTGAGAAGCTGCTGCAATTGTGAGACGTCGAACCGACATTGTCCCAATGGTTGTCGGAATGGCGATCAAACCAGACTGTACAAAGGATCGCACTTGCGGTGCAGATGCGCGAGCAACGCTCGGTGTGAGAGGGGCTGGCCGGTGACTTGTTGGACCAATGGGCCGGCGCGGAGCTGCTTGCCTCGCGAGTGGATGTTCTTCCGCAACCAGTCGAGTAGCGGCCGGAATTCGCCGCGCGCGAACTGAGCGGACAGGTCGCCCAGATCTCGCTCGGCCGCCTCGAAGAATTGTGCGGCGTACATGTTGCCCAGCGTGTAGGTTGGAAAATAGCCGAACAGGCCGGCGCTCCAGTGGATGTCTTGCAGGCAACCGCGCGCCGCATCCGGCGGAGTCATTCCGAAGTACCGCGCGAAGGTCTCGTTCCACACGCCCGGCACGTCGGCGGGTTGCAGATCGCCGGAGATCAGCGGTTGCTCCAACTCAAACCGCAGCATGATGTGCAGGTTGTAGGTGACTTCATCCGCTTCGACGCGAATGAGCGACGGGCGGACGTCGTTGATTGCCGCGTACCAGTCGTCGAGGCCGACGCCGGTCAGCGCCTCCGGGAACGCCTGTTGAGCCGGCGCGAAGAAGTGTTGCCAGAACGCTCGGCTGCGACCGACGAAGTTCTCCCACAGCCGCGATTGCGATTCGTGAATCCCCAGCGAAACGGCGTCTCCCATCGGGCTGCCGAACGCGGCGGGATCGACTCCTTGCTCGTACAGTCCGTGTCCCGCTTCGTGCATCACGCCGAAGAATGCGCCGGGGAAGTGATGCTCGTTGTACCTCGTTGTCAGGCGGCAATCGCCCGGTCCCATGCTGCTGCAAAACGGATGTGCGGCGATGTCCAACCTCCCGGAGGTGAAGTCGAACCCGATCGCCTTCGCGGCGGACTCGGCGAAGCGTTGCTGCTCAGCGAGCGGGAATCGTCGCGTCAGCAGTTCGACGTTCGGACGTCGTGAGCTGTGCTGAATCGCGGCAACGAGCGGCACCAATTCCGCGCGCAGCGGCGCGAAGGTCGCCGCGATCTCGCGCGACGAGGCTCCCGGCTCGAACTCATCCAGCAAGGCGTCGTAGGGGACACCTCCCGAATAGCCGATCGCGTCGGCTTGCTCACGTTTCAGTCCGACCATTCGTTCCAGCCACGGTTGGAATTCGGCGAAGTCCGATTTCTTTCTGGCCGAGACCCAGGCGGACTGCGCGAGCGTCGTCGTACGCGACAATTCTTCCACCAGCGCGCGTGGTAATTTTGTGGCTCGGTCGAAGCTGTGCCGAGCCTCGCGGACGTTGACGGCCAGGGACGAATCCGCGTCACCCAGCGAGCCGCTTTGTTCCAGTTCCGCCAAGAGTTCGCCGATGCGTGGCGACGTCGATCGTTCGTGAGTCAGCCCGGCCAATAGAGCCAGTTGTTCCGCGCGATGCTCGGACCCGGCCGCTGGCAGATACGTCTGCTCGTCCCAGCCCAGCAAGCTCGCGCACGAGTTGAGCACCGCCGCTTCGCGCAGCAACTTCAACAGTTCTTGATATCCGGTTTCGACCTTCGTCATCGCCTCGATCCTTTCTGCAATTTTCGGAATCAAAGAGGTCAACCTCAAACAACAGCCCGACGAATGAAGAGAGACGACGAACGAGATCCCTCATTCGTCGTCTCCCTTCATTCGTCGGGCCGATTGGCTTCACCCAGATTGAAGCGTCGCCATCTTAGGTCGCCGCCGGTTGCAAACCGCCAGGCAGTGGTGCCTCCGAATTCGGCTCCGCGTCCGGCGGATCCTGTTCCCAGCCTTCGATCGCCGCGTTCTCTTTGCGGCCCAGCAGGTACATCCCAAAGCCGATGCCGCCGCCGATGGTGAACATCATCCCCATCATAAAAAGGATCGAGTACATGTAAGCCGTCGGCAGCATGGTGTCCTGCTCGGTGGCAACCTTGCACATCGGACATGCCTGAGCCGTCTGAGCCAGCGGATCGATCACGCCGACTCCCAACGTCAGCACAGCGGCAAGAATCATTCGTCGCAACATCATCTCGGACTCCTCGGCAATCACGGAGGTTTCAACCGCAGCATCAACGGCGGTATCCATTGCGGCGGGAGTCTAAGAACTCGGCCAGTGATACGCCAAGAAGTAGATCACCACTCCCGTGATCGACACATACAGCCAGACGGGAAACGTCACCTTGGCGACCTTGCGATGGCCGCTCCAATTCGCCGATAGGCCGAGCCGTTCCCGCTTGTCCGCCTTCAGCCCCAGCCAAATTGCAGCCGCCGCCAGAAACGGGACGAAGCCGGCCAGCACGATGTGACTGATCAAGATTGTGAAATAGACCGGGCGAATCAGTCCCACGCCCGCGAACTTCTTGGACCCGCTGCCCGTGTAGTGCTGCAATGCGAAGTGATACGTCAGATAGCAGGCCAAGAACGCCACCGACACGCCAAACGCCGCCAACATCGTTCGCTTGTGAGCGTCCCGTTGTCCTCGCCGAATCAACCGCCAACCGCGAACCAGCAGCACCGTCGCCACCGAGTTCAAGGTGGCATTCACCACCGGCAACCACAGCACCCAATCAGGAATCATGTCGTTGTTCGTCCTTGAGATTTGGTCACTCAGCCAAGAACTCCGCCAGCACCGTTTCGCAGTCGCTCTCGTGACGGCGGAACCAGTCGTCGTCGGCGTACTTTTTCCATTTGCCGAAGTCCGGCTTGGCTACCAGTGCATTCAGTTTCTCGAAGTCGTAGGTCTCAACACCGACGGCCGGGAACAATCGAGCCAACTCCGCTTGAGGATTCTCGACCAGATGCTCGTAGGCCACCGAGTGATGAGCATCACGCAATCCGAACAAATAGGACAGCTTCCAGACATAATAAAATAACTGATAAGGATGCGTGACCTCGCGCTCGTCCAAGAAGGGGAAGTGATACTTCAAATCGCTCGCCCAGACGCGGAGATAAAACTTGTCGTGCGGAGCGAAGTCCGACATCCGTCCCTCCTTGGGGAAGCACTTGAGGTCCATCAACGACGAGCACCATTGATCGCGCGGATGACGATACAGGTGCAGAATCTTCGCGTTGGGAAACGTCCGTCGAAACCAGGGCAATCGCAGGTCGATCCGGTTGAATTGCAACACCGGTCGGCCCGAAGCCTTTTCGATCATCAGCTCGACGTACCGCTTCATGCGAGGATTCCAACTCGCCGCGTCCATGTAGAGCTGACGGTCATGCCACGCGGACTCGAAGTACTGGCCGAGTTCTTCCAGTCCTTCGTATTCCTTCCAGTAGTTCTCCGCGACGTTCTTGTGCGTGGCGTCGATGCGTTCGCCGCGAGCGGTCGGGTCGAACCAGCGCCGCTCATTGAACGGTTCATAGTAGGACGTGTAGCCCTCCATGTTGCGGAAGAGGTTCCACAAGAAGGTCGAGCCGCTGCGAAACCGAGCGGTGATGAAAATCGGATCCGACCGCAGACAGGTCGGCGTCCCCGGCGGAACTTGTCCGAGTTCGGGATAAGGGGGCGGAGCGGCTTTCGCCAAGAGGTCTTCTTCCGGCCGCCACCGCAACAGTCCTCGGAGCATGTCGGCCGAGATCTGCCGACCGTCCTCCGTTGTGGACATTTGCCGCGCGACTCCGAAGAGCTGATTCCGACAACGATTTCGGAATCCGCCCAGTGTCTTCCAGCGTTCGTGCCAAGGGGCCTGTTGAATCGGATTCATGAGTTGCTCTCGTTGCTCTCGTTCCCACGCGGAGCGTGGGAACGAGCAATCGGTGTGGCGTTAGCCCCCGGTGAGTTCGCCGCGATACCGGGGGGCTGACGCCGCCCCGCTCGCCGGTTTCATCTTGGATATGTAGCTCTCCGACAGACACAGCAGCCTGACATTCCGCAGAGACCAGCTCACTTTTTCGCAGCTTGCGGAATCTCGAACGGAAAACTGTGAGCGATCGGAAGCGGCTGAATTCACGAGCTACGTTGGACTTGGTTTGTCATGTCACAAACCGATGTTTCACCGCAACGCCATCGGCGTGCACGCATTGTGGCGCGACGCTCCGCGTCGCGATTCTCGACGCGGAGCGTCGAGCCACAATGGTTGCGGCTTCGCCGCATTGTTTAACCGCAACGCCATCGGCGTGCGCGCGGGTCGTTTGGCACGCACGCACGTCCTCGCGCCCACGCCGATGGCGTTGGGGTTAAACATCTCGTCCGCAAGTTCCACCTCACCGGCTGATGCCTTTCGACCACATTCGCGTGGCCGAAACTCAACCGGCCGGTTCCCGTTTTCACACGTTCAATGATCTTGAGGTCTTTTCCGAACTGGAGGTTTGCGTCGGGTCAGCGAGCGGGAAGACTGAAAGCACAGGGCCGCCTTACTTGCCTCAACTTTCAGAAAAGGGACCACATGATCCGAGCGTGGAAGCGATTTGTTCAACACCTTGTCACTCAACCCAACCGACGTCGAACAGGAGCACCCGTTCGTCAGCCGGCGGACATTGAAGCCCTCGAAGAGCGAGCTGTCTTGTCCGTCTCGACTCTTGCCGTCGGCAGCGACACTTTCATCATGAATCATCCCAACCCCGAAGCGAACCTGGGTGGAGCGGCGACTGTCCGGCTCTACAACGGCGTCGGAGCGGTGGATCGGATGCTGTTCCAAGCGGACCTCAGCAACTTCGCCGCCAGCGGCAGCCAGATCACCAGCGCGGTGCTGGAGCTGTATCAAGAGGGTGGCTTCGGCAACAACTCGATGAGTCTTTCGATTTACGCGGTGGCTCAGCAGTGGACCGAGGGGACACAAACCTTCGCGTCAGGCACAGCGGATGGCGCGTCGTGGTTGCAGGCTCAGGCCGGAGTCGCCTGGACTCCCGGCGGCGAGCTGGGTGGACTTGTGCAGGTCGCGACCTTGCCCGCCTTCGTCGCGGCAGGTTGGGTGCAGTTCGATATCACCGCCACCGTGCGAGCTTGGAAGGACGGTCAACTGGCGAATAACGGCCTGGCCTTCGTCATCAGTTCCGGCGGCGAATACACCGAGCATCGCTTCACCTCGTCCGAGTCCAGCAACACGTCGTTGCGTCCCAAGCTGGTCGTCAACGTGGTGGATGAACCGGTGACTTCGCATCGCAGTCCCGTGGCGGACTTCATCCAGAATCACATTCGCGGCACTGCCGATGGGACGGAACGAGTCGGCCGGATCATTCGTGAGATTGCTCACCAATTGCAAAGCCGCGATCACGATTCGCATCCGACCGGCAATCCTGGCAAGGCCGGAGAGAGCCAGGGCAAAGCAGACGACCACAACCCGACACTCGGTGCAGCCTTACCCTCTGGACTCGGCAAGCTGAAGCGAGCGATCGGATGAACTGAAACATTTTCCTGTCGTTACTCCGAAGGAGTTGCGTCACATAGCCCAAGGTTGCCGCGCTTCGCGGCTACCCTGGGACAAGGTTGGTGAGTTGTCTTCTACCCCAACGGGGTTGCGTCAAACGAAATGTGAGACACAACCCCGTTGGGGTAGAGGCATGACCTCTCCAAACCTTCCCAGGGTAGCCGCGAAGCGCGGCAACCCTGGGCTATGTGACAGAACTCCTTCGGAGTAGAGACTCCAGATTGAGGAATCCATCCGCATGAAAACTCTGCTGCTCAGCGAGATCTTCCCACCCAAGACGGGCGGCAGTGGCCGTTGGTTTTGGGAGATCTACAGTCGGATGTCGCGAGACGAAGTCACCATCCTGGCCGGGGAAGACGCGCGACAAAACGAGTTCGATGCGACTCACGATCTCGATGTCGTGCGTGCTCCGCTGACGAAGACTCAATGGGGGATCGCTCGGCTGGACAGCGTCCGCGAGTATTGGCGGATCGCTCAAACGGTGCGAAAGCTGGTGAAAGAACGCGGCATCCAGCGGCTGCATTGTGGACGCTGTCTCCCCGAAGGTTGGGTGGCGTTCCTTCTGAAAACATTCGCGCGACTGCCGTATGTCTGCTACGTCCACGGCGAGGATGTCGAGAGTGCCGCCACCAGTCGCGAGTTGTCCTGGATGACTCGGCGAGTCCTCAACAACGCTGACTTCCTGGTCGCAAATAGTCAGAACACATTGCGGTTGCTGACGGAGAATTGGAACGTCCCGGAATCGAAAGTCCGCCTGCTCTATCCGGGCGTGGACACACAACGATTTCATCCCGCGCCGCGAAGCCTTGATGTCCGACAACAACTCGGATGGGGCGAACGCAAAGTGGTGCTGACGGTCGGCCGTCTGCAAAAACGCAAAGGCCATGACATGCTGATTCGCGCACTCCCCGCGATTCGGCAGGCCATCCCCGATGTGCTGTATGCGATCGCCGGAGCGGGAGATGAACTGGCCGCGCTGCAAGCACTCGTGCAATCGGAAGGTGTCGCCGATCACGTTCAATTTCTCGGCGAGCCAAACGACACCACGCTGGCTCAGTGTTATCAGCAGTGCGACTTGTTCGTGCTGGCCAATCGGCAAGTCGGCCGAGACATCGAAGGCTTCGGCATGGTCTTGCTGGAGGCTCAATCGAGCGGCCGGCCGGTCCTCGCGGGTGCCTCCGGCGGCACGGCCGAGACGATGCAGATTCCCGACACGGGACTCGTCGTTCCCTGCGAGGCTCCCGATCAACTCGGCCGCGAGATCACGAGCTTGCTGCTCGATGATGCGCGGCGCGAACGGATGGGACAAGCGGCTCGGCAATGGGTCACGTCGCGCTTCGACTGGGCCGCGCTGAGCGTTCAAGCGGCGGATGCGTTTGAGATCACGCCCCGCGAAGCGGAAGACCGGGGTCGGGTGTGCGAATTTCAGATTTCGCCGCCAACGACTCTCGTGTCTTCTGAGACTTCATCGGCGAAATCTGAAATTCGCACACCCGACCCCTTTTCGCTCAACGTGTGGTTGAACAACCCGTCGGCCGAGTCGCTGACGAATGTGCCGATCTCGTTCAGCGTCCCGTTGGCGAAAGGCCGGATACATGAAAACCGGGGTCGGGTGTGCGAATTTCAGATTTTGCCGCCAACGACTCTCGTGCCTTCTGAATCGTTGCCGGCGAAATCTGAAATTCGCACACCCGACCCCTCGTTGTTGTCGTTGTTCAACTCCCTGCGGTTCCGCTTGCAGACATCGTCTGGCCAATGGATCGAGCCGACGCTGGGCAACATCGTGACCGAATCGACCGGCCCGGTTCGGTCGACGTTTCGCGTCGAGGGGGAATTCTCTCAGTGTCGAGGTCTGCAACTTCAAGCTCGACTGCACTGGTGCGCGGATTCGGGACTGATGAAGCACGAAGTCCGCATTCGTAATCCGCATCGAGCGTCACACAAAGGTGGCTTGTGGGATCTGGGTGATGCTGGCTCAATTCTGTTCAAAGCGTTCGTGCTCGACATCGAACCGCCCGAAGCGTTTCACGCGCAGCAGGTTTGCTGGTCGAGTGAAGGTGGAGCCTGTTTAACCGCAACGCCATCGGCGTGCGCGCGACGCGCCGTCATGTGTGAAACCGCCCACGCCATCACTCGTGAAAACGCCTACGCCATCACTCGCGAAACCGCCCACGCCGATGGCGTTGGGGTTAAACATGGGAACGTCGAGATCTATCAAGCCTCCAGCGGCGGCGAGAACTGGCAGAGCGACAATCATCAGAACCGCGAGAGTCGCGTGCCGTCACAATTCCGTGGCTATCAAGTGCGACACGGTGACACCGTCGAGAACGGCTTACGAGCTAGTCCGATCATGTCTCTCGACGATGGCTCGCAAAGCTGGCAGGTCGCCGTCCCTGAATTCTGGCAGCAGTTTCCCAAGTCGTTGGAAACAGACGGTCGTCGCATCCGAGTCGGTTTGTTTCCCCCGCAGTGGGGCGACAACTTCGAGTTGCAAGGGGGTGAGCAAAAGACGCACACCGTTTGGATGGCCGTGACAAGCCGGGGTCGGGTGTGCGAATTTCAGATTTCGCCGCCAACGACTCTCGTGTCTTCGGAACCTTCCTCGGCGAAATCTGAAATTCGTACACCCGACCCCTCAGCCGAAACGCTGGCTTGGGTTCATGCTCCCGTCCGCGCGACGTTGGAGCCGCAGGTGTATGCGGACGCGAACGTGTTTCCGTGGTTCGCGACGACAGACCCCTTGGCCGAACCGCTGCATTCGCTGCTCGATCCCGCCATTCACGGTTCGACCAGTCTCATCGCTCGGCGCGAGGTCATCGACGAATACGGCTGGCGAAACTTTGGCGACGTCTGGGCCGATCACGAGCAAGGTGACTTGGCTCAGCGACCGGTCATCTCGCACTACAACAATCAGTTCGACATGGTTTATGGAGCGATCCAACAGTTCGCTCGCACGGGTGACTCGGCGTGGTGCGACTTGTTCGATCCGCTGGCGAGGCACGTCGCGGACATCGACATCTATCACACGACGGAAGACCGAGCGGCCTACAACGGCGGGTTGTTTTGGCACACGGATCATTATCGAAATGCCGCCTCGGCAACGCATCGTTGTTACAGCCATCACAACGCCAAGCCGGGTTCGTCCTACGGCGGCGGACCAAGCTGCGAGCACAATTACACGACCGGCCTGTTGAACTATTACTACTTGACCGGCAACCTCGAAGCGCGCGAGGCCGTGCAGTCGTTGGCCGATTGGGTCGTCGCGATGGACGACGGTGCTCAGTCGGAGTTGAGCATCGTCGATACCGGCCCGACCGGCCGAGCCACCGCGACCGCCAGCGCCGACTATCACGGTCCTGGTCGAGGTGCTGGCAACTCCGTCAACGCGCTGTTGGATGGCTGGCTGCTGACTGGTGACGACAACTATCTCACGACTGCCGAGTCGCTGATTCGTCGAGTCATTCATCCGCAAGAAGACATCGAGTCGCTCGATCTGCTCAACGTCGAAGCCCGTTGGTCGTACACGGTTTTTCTGTCGGTCTTAGCGAGATACCTCGAACTCAAACGAGAGGCGGGGCAGCTCGATGAGATGTTCGCATACGGCTCCGCCAGCCTGCGGCACTTCGCCGAATGGATGCTCGCCAACGAGCGGCCGTACTTCGATCACCCGGAGAAACTCGAATACCCGACCGAGACCTGGGCCGCTCAAGAGATGCGCAAAGCGAATGTCCTGCGACTCGCCGCCGCTCACGCCGACGAGCCGCTCCGATCACAACTGCGGCAACGGGGCGACGAACTCGCGGCTCGCGCGTGGCACGACTTGAATCGGTTCGAGTCACGCCGCGTCGCGCGAGCGATCTCGATCATGATGATTGAAGGGACGCGGGATGCGTACTTCCGATCGCATTCACCACCGACGTTGCCGATCACAACGCGACCGATCCACATGCCTCAGCGAGAGACCTTCATTCCTCAGAAACGTCGCGTCTTGGCGAAGGCGAAAACGATTTCCGGGAGCACACAACTCGCCTTCCGATTGGTCAATCCCTTGGGCTGGCCGCGACTTGTCCACAACGTCCGCAAGTGGTGTTAGGAAACATTCATGCCCACGATTTTTGCCGCAGGTCCAATTGCCGACTCGTGCCGAGTGGACGAAGTCGCGTGCGACCTTTGTGGCAGTGACGACTGCGAGCCGCTGTTGACCAGCCGGGATCGGAGTTGGCCGATTCAGTCGGGGGATCCTGACGCCGATGTTCCGCTCGGCGAATGGCAACTCGTCCGCTGTCGCGAATGCGAGTTCGTGTATCTCAACCCGCGCCCCGAACTCGCGGCGTTGGGACAGTTCTATCCGGGAGACTATTACGCTTACTCTCGTCCGCCGCGGATCAACGTGGCTTCGTGGAAGAGCTGGCTCAAGCAACTGCTGCGTCGGCATCGACCATCGTTTCAATTGGCTCAGCTCATCTCAATGGGAGCCGCGCTGCAAGATCCCGTCAGCCAAGTCTTGGGTTGGATGCGACCGGGTCGACTTTTGGATGTCGGCTGCGGTGCCGGCGAGGCCCTCGATCGGTGTGCGGACCTCGGCTGGGAAACGTGGGGTGTCGAACCGAGCCAAGCGGCGGCACGCACGGCGGAGCGAAACGGTCACCGCATTTGGAACGGCTCGTTGGAGGAATGCGACGTGCCCGATCACTCGGTGGATGTGGTCCGCATGATTCACGTTCTCGAACACGTTCCGTCCCCGACTCTCGCGCTGCGAGCCATCGAGCGAGTCCTTCGACCCGGCGGCCGATTGATCGTGGAAGTCCCGCACATCAGGCAGATCGGAGCGGGCCTCTTTCGTGACTTCAATTGGTCGCTGGACCTGCCGAGACACTTTTCTCACTTCAGTATCGAGACGTTATCTCGGACGGTGACTGCGGCAGGACTGCGGGTCTTGAATGCCAAATCGCTCTGCAATCCGCGTCAGTTTTTGCACTGCCTGGAATTGGCTCTGCAAGATCCCGACGGGTTGTGTCAGCGATTGAACGTCTCGCTGCCGACTCGACCGCTGGAAGACGTGGGACTCCGCCGCTCTCTCGAACCGTTCTGCCAAGCGTTGGCCGAACGAGGTCAAGGGACGAGCCTGCTGTTGATCGGAGAGAAGCCAGCCTCATGAAGCGACTGCTGAAACAACTGGTGGAACTTCTCGCGACGATCGCGGTGCTGCCGGCGGTAGCGATGTATCGACTCGGCTCGTGCGTGCTCGGAGCGGAGCAAGCGTTTCCCGGTTGGTCCCAGTTGTTCGCACTGTTCCCCGGCCTGACTGGCGTGTATCTGCGGCGCGCGTTTTATCGGCTCGTGCTGCCTCGTTGCGGGACGGATTGCTGTCTGACATTCGGGACGATCCTCTCGCATCCGACGGCGAAGATCGGCGACCGAGTTTATGTCGGAGCGAATTGTTCGTTGGGAGATGTGGAACTCGAAGACGACGTGTTGATGGCCTCGCATGTGTCGGTGATGAACGGCTCGCAGCAACACGGCATCGCGCGGTTGGACGTGCCGATCCGCGAGCAACCCGGCGTGTTCGTCCCCGTGCGGATCGGGCGCGACTCGTGGATTGGCGAGCGAGCAGTGATCGCCGCCGACGTGGGCCGGCACTGCGTCATCGGAGCCGGCTCGGTGGTGACGAAGCCGATCCCCGACTTCGCGATCGCGGTCGGCGTGCCGGCGAGGGTGATTCGGTTCCGCGACGACTCCGCCGAGTCCGAGACCCTGGACAATGTGACGGCAACCGCTGAAATCCGCCCGCCATGCACGTCATTAGCGCAAAACAGTTGAAAGCGTTTTGGAGCCTTCAAGCCAAGGCCGAGGAGCCGCTTCGCTCGTGGATCAAGCTGATTGAGTCACACAGCTTCAGCACTTTCGCCGAATTGCGCCGGCTCTTTCCACATGCGGACCAAGTTGGCAAACTGACTGTGTTCAACATTGGCGGCAACAAATATCGGCTAGTCGCGCACATTCATTTCAATACGGGCAAGGTCTTCGTGCGGTTTGTTGGCTCGCACGTCGACTACGATCGTGGCGACTGGAAGAAGGACGTCTGAGGGTGTGAATGATGTCGAGCACGAAATCCCAACCGAGGTCAAAAGCCAAACCCAAGCCCTCTTTCCGTGAGCCAGGCACGAAGTACTGGGAGCTTGTCCGCCGATTTCCGCTGGTCCCAATCGAATCCGACGAGCGATTAGACGCGGCCATCGACTTGCTCAACGAATTGATCGACCGCGATCAAGCGGTCGGACTGACGAAAGACGAACTCGATTACATGAACGTATTGGGCGACATCGTCAAAGCCTTCGAGGAAGTTCACATTCCGTCCGAACCGGTCTCCGATGGCGCGATGCTGAGTTTCTTATGTGATCAGCAACAAGTCTCTCCGGCCGCCGTTTCGCGTGCGACAGGCATTTCGACCGCGACACTCGCGGCCGTTCGTCAGGAAACGCGACGGTTGACTCGCGATCAAATCCGCCGGCTGATCGCGTTTTTTCAAGTGGCACCGGGAGTCTTCGCTCCCTGAGATACGACGGTCTCTTCCAACCGCGTTCGAGATGTGCCTTGGTTTCCGCTCTCACATCATTCTGCCCACCCATCATTCTGCTTGCCGGAAGTCACCAGAATGATGGGTGGGCCGAATGATGGGCGGTCCGCTTGGCGACTGCTCCGAAACTCGTTTAACGGCAAGCCGAAGGCGTAGGCGGATGTGACCAACGCCAACGCCGTCGCCCTCGCCTATTGAAGTTGCGCTCGTTCGAACAAATTCGACCACAACACCAAGAATCAGGCCCGAATTCATTCGCTTCATTCCTTTGACCAGATTCCTTTGATCGCACTCCTTAACCACAGGTTCGCCCTAGGAATCAAAGGAATCTGGTCAAAGGAATGAAGACGAGTTTCGTCCCCTTCGAGGTCGTCGGTGACGGATCTGATGCGAATTGGCAACAACGAAGCTTCGTTGGCTCGATTCGGATTTTCGTCACGAGGTGAACTCAATCGTTCGGCAATCGGGTGTGGCGGACGTGGGTCGGCGAGCCGGATGCGGAAACGCGGCTATGTTTCCGCATCATGTGTGGCATCGCCGGATACCTTCGTTCTGATCGGCAGCAACCGTCTCATCCGCAGCTTCTGCGGCGGATGTCGGATGCGATTTCGCATCGTGGGCCGGATGGGAGCGGGGCTTGGTTTGGCGACGGGGTTGGACTGGCTCATCGCCGGTTGTCGATCATCGACCTCGAAGGGGGACGGCAGCCACTGGGCAATGAAGACGACAGCATTCAGGTCGTCTTCAACGGCGAGATTTACAACCACCTCGAACTCCGCCGCGATCTCGAACAACGGGGTCATGTCTTTCGCACGCACAGCGACACCGAAGTGCTCGTGCATCTTTATGAAGAGCACGGCGGCGAGATGGTCACACGGCTGCGCGGCATGTTCGCGTTCGCCATTTGGGACAGCCGCAGACGACGAATGCTGTTGGCTCGCGACCGAGTCGGCATCAAGCCGCTCTACATCTTTCGCAATCACGAGTGGCTGCTGTTCGGCTCCGAGCTGAAAGCGGTCCTCGCTCATCCGGCCGTTCCGCGCGATGTCTCTGCTTCGGCCATTGATGACTATTTCACCTACGGCATGATCCCCGGCGCGACCACGATTTTTCGCGGTGTCGAGAAGCTGCTGCCCGGTCATGTGATGAGCGTGGATGCCGATCGTTGGTCGTTCTCGACGAAGCGTTACTGGCAACTCGAATTTGCTCCCGACGAGAAGTTGTCGCTCGGCGATTGGCGTGAGTCGGTCTCGTCCAAGCTGCGCGAGACGGTGCAAGCGCATCTGCTCGCCGACGTTCGCGTCGGAGCGTTTCTCAGCGGCGGTCTCGATTCGAGCATGATCGTGGCCGATGCTTCGCGTGGCGGTCAGTTGCTGCAAACCTTCTCGATGGGCTTTCGCGAAGCGGCGTTCAACGAACTCCCGCACGCTCGCGCCGTGGCCGAGCACTTCGGGACCGAGCATCACGAAGAGCTTGTCACCCCCGACGCGGCGACGCTGCTGCAACAACTGACTCAGTATTACGACGAGCCATTCGCCGACTCCTCCGCGATCCCGACGTATCTCGTCTCGCAACTGGCGGCGCGGCATGTGAAGGTCGTGCTGTCGGGAGACGGTGGCGACGAGGCGCTCGGCGGGTACTCGCGCTATCAGCATGATTTGAAAGAAGCGACTCTGCGAAACCTTGTGCCGAGTTGGTTGCGCCGTTCGGTGTTGGCGGGGATCGCGCGTCTCTGGCCGCGCACCGACTGGCTGCCTCGGCCGCTCCGATTGAAGTCGGCGCTGACGAACCTGTCGCTCGATAGCGATGCGGCCTATGCCAACACACTGACGCTCTGCCGACAACCGAGGCGATCGCGATTGCTGTCGGCAGACGTGCTGAGCGAACTGCGCGGACATGACTCGCAGCAAATTGCTCGCGACGGATTTCGTAGCCGCGTTCGCCAGAACGCGGGGGGCTTGCCGATCGACCCACGTTCTGGCGAACGTGGCGACGGCGATCCGCTCTCCGGCATGATCGCGGCCGACATGGCCACGTTGCTGCCGGACGATTACCTCGTGAAGGTCGATCGCGCCAGCATGGCGACCGGATTAGAAGTCCGCCCGCCGCTGCTCGATCACGAGTTCCTCGAACTGTGTGCGCGGTTGCCCTCGCGATTCAAAATCCATGACGGCGAAACCAAATGGCTGCTGCGAGAACTCAGCCGCGATGTGTTGCCGGACTCGATTCGCAATCGTCCGAAGCAAGGCTTCGAGGTGCCGCTCGACACTTGGTTCCGCGGGCCGTTGCGTTCGATGTTCGCCGACCTCGTGCTGTCACCGAACGGAGCCGTCTCGAACTTAATCAACCCGCGCGAGGCACGCCGAGTCTTCGATGCGCATCAACGCGGGACTGCTCGGAATGGGACCGTCCTGTGGATGCTGCTGTCGCTGGCGGCTTGGGCCGAACGGTATTTGGCAGCGTCTTTACCCCAACGGGCAACGCCGTTAAGGATTTTGGAACGCAACTGGTGGGGCTCGAATTCGCCACATTCCTGTGCCCCCATTCCGTTGCCATTGCCTTTTCAATTTCTCTGCTGGCGATTGCGATGCTCAGTGGGTTCCGTTTGTTAGCGTCGAGGAATTGACCAACGAATTTAGGGAGACGACGAATGACGGAGTTTCTATTCGTCGTCTCCCTAAATTCGTTGGTCAACTCCTTCGTTGCCGCGAACCGGTGCGAGTTGGGAGCTTGCGAGTGGATTAAGTCTTTTCCTGAAGAGGGACTGGCAAAGGAATGGTGGCAGCGGAATAAAGACGGAGACCTTTCCCTCACCCCCGTTTTTTGCCGCTCCAAAATGCTTAACGGCGTTGCCCGTAGGGGCGAGGGGAGAAAGCAATACGCGGCTTCGCCGCTCTCTGATTCAGACGCCCGAGGAACAACTCTTATGCCCTTTCGCTGCTTCGCGATCTTGTGGTTGGCGCTGCTCTCAACCGGCAATTCCCCGTTCCTCAAAGCCGAAGAGCCGCAGCCGGATGCGTCGCGGCTGAGCGTGCAGCGGATCTTTGGGAAGCCCGAGTTTGAGCCGCAGTCGGTCACCGTCAAATGGCTGCCGAAGGGCGCGGAATACACGCAACTCGAACCGTCCGTCGAAACCAAAGACGCGCGCGACATCGTGCGGTACGACGCTCTGACCGGTCGTAAAGACGTGCTTGTGTCGGCGGCGATGCTTGTCCCCGCTGGACAGTCGAAGCCGCTGGCGGTCGAGGACTACCGATTCTCAGATGACCTCTCGCAAGTGCTCGTCTTCACGAACTCGAAGCGCGTCTGGCGGCACAACACCCGAGGCGATTTTTGGTTGCTGGATCGGTCCAGTCGCGAGCTACGGAAGCTCGGAGGAGATGCAGCGGCTTCGACCCTGATGTTCGCGAAGCTCAACCCCGTCGATCGGCAAGCTGCTTGGGTCAAGGACCGGAACATCTACCTCGAAGACCTGCGAAGTACGTCGCCGCGAGTGCTCACTCAGGCAGCGACGAGCGACGTCATCAATGGCACGTTTGATTGGGTCTATGAAGAAGAGTTGGAGCTGCGCGACGGTTTTCGATGGAGCCCCGACGGGCAGTTCATCGCCTACTGGCAAATGGATACCAGCGGCATGCGTCGCTTCCCGTTGGTGAATACGCAGACCGGGCTTTATCCCGAAGTGCAGCTCATTCCGTGGCCGAAGGTTGGCGAACGAAATCCCGCCGGCCGATTGATGATCGTGCGAGTGAGCGATGGACAAATTCGAGGGGTCAGTGTGCCCGGCGACAATCGCGACAACTACATCGCTCGCATCCATTGGCGACCGAAGTCCGACGAACTCTTGATCGAGCAGCTCAATCGTCGGCAGAACGTCA
>JBJXEX010000324.1:0-2686 GCA_046156195.1 Planctomycetaceae bacterium
TGTCTTCTGCTCTGCTCGCGGCGCTGGAATAGATGTGGCGAGCGGGGTCCGCCGCAGCGGATCAGCCCCCCGGTCTTGCCGCGAGGGAATCGGGGATCGACGCACGCGAGCCGCGTGCGCCACAGACGCGGCTACGAAAGTGCGCAGTAGAATTAGTTGCCATCCAGGATGGTTGCCAGCGCCTGCTTGTCGGCGAACAGCGCGTTGACGGCACTGCTGAGATTCACCTTGAAGCTCTTGGTCGAACTGGCAATCGCGTCCGGCGCGATCGCCACTCGAATCGTCTTGGTCGTTTCGCCGACGGCAAACGTCAGCGTACCGGTGATCGCTGTGAAGTCGCGGCCCGCGAGGGCAGTGCCGTTGGCCGTCGCGTAGTTCACCGTTACGGCCTGGCCGCTGGGGGCCGAAAGGCTGACGGTGAACTCGGCCGTTGTGCCTTCGATTACGGTCACGTCGCCGATCGACAGCTTGGGAGCTTTGTCGTTGTCCTTAATCATCCCGCGTCCCTGAGCATCCAGAATCGCGGCTTGCATCGCGTTCGACAGGGTGACAAAGAATGTCTCGCTGGCTTCGTGAACTGAATCATCGTTCGTCTGCACTGTGATCGTCTTCGAGGTTTCGCCGGGGTTGAAGGTGAGCGTGCCGCGGGACGCTTGGTAGTCGGCTCCTTCGGTCGCTGAACCTGCGGCGGTCGTGAAGTCCACCGTCACCGGCACCGCGCTGGCCGAGGAGAGCTTGACGGTGAATTTCGCGGCCGTCGCCGTGTTGGCTTTCTCCGTGAGGCTGACATCGCTGATCGACAAGTTCGGAGCGGCGTCGTTGTCGCGGATCGTGGCTTGAGCGACTCCTTTCGCGATGGTCGCTCCGGCCGCCGCGCTGAGCTGCACGAAGAAGGATTCCTCCCCTTCGTGCAACGCATCGTCCAGTACCGGGACTGTGATCGTCTGGCTCATCTGACCGGGGGCGAAGCGGAGCGTGCCGGTCGTCGCCTTGAAGTCTTTGCCGACCGTTGCAGTCGGGGCGGTGCCGATGGCAGCCACTCCGTTTTCGAGTACTCGCGTCGTGCTGAAGTTGACCGACACGGGCTGGGTACTGGGTGAGGACAGCGTGACGGTGAAGGTCGCGTTCGCCGCTTGCTTCGATGGCTCGGAGACCAGCGCGTCGCTGATTTGCAGGATGCCCGCGGCATCGTCATTCAGGATCGTGCCGACGCCCGTGTTGTCCAGAATCGTGACGTCGTTGCTGCCGGTGACTCCCGTCAGCAGCACGTTGAAGGTTTCGTTCGGTTCGACCGTGCCGTCGCCGTTGATCGTGACCGAAATCGTTTTCACTTCTCCGGCCGTGCCGACAAATTGCAGATCGCCCGCCGGCTTCGCGAACGCGAGGGCGTTGAGCAGCAGGGCGCGATTCTGATTGCCGGCCTGGTTCAGCCGATCCGCGTACATGTTCACGTCGGTCAGCACCACGACTTTGCCCGCTCCAGAGTTCAGCGTTGCCAGAGCCGGGAGTCCGCTGCCGTTCCACGTTCCCAGCGGCGTCGCGCTCCCCAGCGCGGTCAAGTTGCCTGCGAAGTTCGAGCTGATGGTGGTCACATTTCCGAACGGGCCTTGCGTCACCGGGTGAGTCAGATTGGTGATCGTGCCCGAGTTGATGCCATCGACACTGTTATCCGTGGCGAGTCCGAACGGTGCCAACAGACTGGTGTCGTTGAAGAAGTCATGCTCGCCGAACAGGATCGCTCCGCCCCCCGCGCTGATGAAGGATTGCAGCGCGGATTGCTCGGCCGCCGAGAGTGGTGGCGTGGAGGTTGTGTTGCCCGACACGCTGTTGAGCCACACGACATTAACCGTGGCGAGAAACGCGGGAGTTAAGCCGCCGATGCCGGCCCCGACGATCGTCGCGCCGGGGAAGGCGGACAGAATCTCCGCACGGATCGCCGCCACGCTCGCCGAGCCTGACGTGTTGCCCAACCCAAACGTGCCGCCGCGTGTCGCATCGAACGCGCCGATCACCAAATTGCTGTTCGATCCCAGCGGGACGTAATCGTTGTTCGCCGTCGTCGCCGAGCCGTCCTGTGTGTTGAACGGAACGCTGAACGCGGCCCCGGTCGCCGAGCTGAGCGTCACGTTGAACGTCATCGGCGACGTGCCGCTGTTTCCCTCGGCTTGGCTGACATCGTTGATCGACAGCGTGGCTTGCAGGTTGTTGAGGTTGATGGTGATCGTCGCCGTGTCGCTGAGGCCGCCGGCGTCTTGGACTCTCACCGTCAGCGAGAACGAGGGAGTCGTTTCAAAGTCGAGCACCGCCGAATTCGCGACGGTCAATTGTCCCGAGCTGCTGTTGATCGCGAACGCTCCGCCGGTGTTGCCGCTGAGGATCGAGTAGGTCAGCACGTCACCCGGATCGGTGGCGATGACCGTGCCTACGACCGTGTTGTTCGCGCTGTTCTCGTTGATGCTAAAAGTCTGATCGTTGACGACCGGCGCGGCGGGAGCGGCGTCATCGTTGAGGATCGTCCCCACGCCGGTCGCGTCAGCCAGCGTGACTTCGTTGTTCCCAGCGCTGTTGCTGAGCAGCACGCTGAGCGTCTCGTTCCCTTCCGCCTGCGTGTCGCCGTTGACCGTCACGGAGATCGTTTTGGTCTCACCGGCGGTCCCCGCGAACGTCAAGCGGTTCGAGGGTTGAG
>JBJXEX010000335.1:0-27800 GCA_046156195.1 Planctomycetaceae bacterium
GTCGGCTTTCGGCTTTCGGCCGGAAGCCGATCGCCGAAAGCCGATCGCCGTTATACCGTTTTTCAAAGCTAGGAAATCCATGCCCGACCTACTCGACCGTTTTCTGAAATACGTCCAGATCGACACGCAGGCCGATGAGCACAGCGAGTCCTCGCCCAGTACCGCCAAGCAGCTTGAGCTCAGCCGCTTGCTGGCGGACGAGTGCAAGCAACTGGGACTCAAAGACGTGTCGCTTAGCAAGCAGGGGGTCGTGCTGGCGACGATTCCGCAAACCGTGACGCATCACGCGCCGACGATCGCGTGGGTTGCGCATGTCGATACTTCGCCGGAGACCTCCGGCACGAACGTCAAGCCGATCGTGCATCGCGAGTACGACGGCAGCGACCTCGTCTTGCCGGGCGATCCGACCAAGATCATTCGGGGTGAAGACAATCCTGATCTCTGCAATTTGCTCGGCGGGACGATCATCACCAGCGACGGCACAACGCTGCTGGGAGCCGACGACAAAGCGGGCATCGCCGTCATGATGGCCGCCGCCGAGCAATTGATGAAACGCCGCGATCTCGCGCACGGCCCGATTCGGCTGGTCTTCACCTGCGATGAAGAAATCGGCCGAGGCACTCAGCACTTGAGCGTCAAGGACATCGGCGCGGTCTGTGCCTACACGCTCGACGGAGACGGGCAGGGGAAGATCGACGGCGAAACCTTTTCCGCCGATCTGGCCATCATCACCGTGACCGGCATCAACATTCATCCGTCGATCGGCAAGGGGGCGATGGTCAACGCGATCCGCATTTTGTCGAGCATCCTCGCCGCGTTGCCGAACGACAACCTCAGCCCGGAAACGACCGAGGGGCGTGAGGGTTTCATTCATCCCTACTCGATCGAAGGGGGCGTCGCTCGCGCCGAGGCGCGGTTGATTCTGCGGGACTTTGAGGTCGAACAACTTTCCGAGTACGCGAGTCTGCTGGCGCGGATCGCCTCCAATCATCGTCAGGCGAATCCAAAGGCCAGCATCGACGTCACCATCAAGCAGCAGTATCGCAACATGCGCGACGGACTCGCCAAAGAACCGCGAGCGATCTCGAAAGCCATTGAAGCCACGGAAGCCGCCGGACTCGAACCGCAAATCTCGATCATTCGTGGCGGCACCGATGGCTCGCTGCTGACCGCGTTGGGACTGCCGACTCCCAACCTTTCCACCGGCGAACACAACCCGCACTCACCGCTGGAATGGACCAGCCTCGAAGAGATGCAATCGGCCGTCAACGTGCTGGTTCAGTTGGCGATCGCGTGGGGCCGCGAAGAAGAGTAAGCCGCAGCAGGTCGAGAGCCGACTTGGCCGCGCGGTTCCGAGCAAACGACACGTCGGCCACCGGGATGTGCTCTTGGACTTCGACACCGTTCGCGTCGGCCAACGCGAGGCCGAGCTGCGGAATGCCCTCCGACTTCAGCGAGCCGGCAATCGCCAGCGCGAAGTCGGAGCCGAATCGCTCGCGGGTTTGTTGGGCCAGTTGGCGAGCTTGCTCCAGGGGCTGATCATCAACCCGTCCCGCAGCCGAACCAATCACTCCTCCCAAGAAACAACGCTCGCTGTTCGACGCGGCTGTCAGCCACAACGACAACACTCCGCCGGTGACTTCATCCGCGACTGCAACCGTCTGGCCTCGGACATTCAATTCGCGAACGACGATGTCTTCGAGTTGCTCGTCTTCCTCACCATAGACGAGTTCGCCGAGCCGCTCGTGAATGAGTTGCTTGGTGGCGGCGATCTTCGCGTCGCATTCGGACTCGGTCGTGCCGTGCGATTCGATGCGGAGCGTGATCGTCCCCTCGTGGACGGTGATGCCCACTTCGGGGTCTCGGCCGCGAGCGGTCACGTCGCCGAGCCTATCTTCGCAAGCCGATTCACCGACGCCGTAGCAATTGACTCGCGCACGCCGAATGACTTTGTCCGACCGAGGCAATCGCGGCAGCACACGCTCACGGAACATGAGCTTCATTTCGGAGGGGACACCGGGCATGGTCGCGATCAAGCAAGTCGCTCCGTTGGGACGAGGCAATTCCATCCACACGCCCGGTGCACTGCCGTGCGGGTTCTCGATCGGAGTGCTGCCCGCCGGGAACATCGCTTGGACGATATTGCGTTCTGGCATGACTCGTTTGCGTTTGGCAAACATGTCGCGGATGTGCTGCAAGCTCGGCTCGTGCAGCACGAGTTCCACGCCCGCCAGATCGGCCAATGCCTGCCGAGTGATGTCATCCAACGTCGGCCCCAGCCCGCCGCTGACGAGCACAATGTCCGAACGCCGCACCGCCGCGCGAAGCGTCTCCAACATCACCGGCATGTCGTCCGAGACAGTCGTGTGCAGCAGCACGGGAATGCCCACGGCGGCCAGCTCGATGCTGAGCCATTGGCTGTTCGTGTCCAGCTTGGCTCCGGTGGTCAGTTCGGTTCCGATGGCGAGAATTTCGGCGTGCATGGTTGGTGAAGTTTGTCCGAGGCAGAAGTTGGAAACTGAGATTGGCGGCAGACTAATCTGAAGCGTCAACGAGGGCGATCATTCTGACTCTTGTTCCGGTCGCGCCGATCGCACCAGCCGTCCGCATGGCACAAGCGGCGAGAAGATTTCGCAAGCCGGACCAGCAACCGCTCCGAAGTCGAATGACTCAGGGATGCTGTCTTTCTCACACGGCCTCTTGCCGGATCGGGACGAGACTCCCTAGTTTGATGTCGTGAAGTTGGACCGACCGAGCTTCCCGGAAGCCCACTCGTGAAAAAGCTGCATCTGATTTTGCTGTCGCTCGTCGCCGCTGTGCCGGGGGGCTTTCTGTGCTTCTTGTTGGGGCGAGCTTTGGCTCTGCCGCGTAGCGATCTGTGGAAGAAGCCGCTCTTGGGCAGCGCGGTAGTGGGGACGGGGTTGTTGGTCTTGCTGGCGGCGGTGGTCTGGCCGCTGTTGTACGCCGTCGCGTTTTACGACGACCCCAACAAGAGCAAGAAGTCCACCGACGGCGAAGGTGGCGAAGTCGAAGGCGGCGATGATGACGGCGTCGCGTCGGATGAACTGGACGAAGACAAGCCCAAGTCCTCGCGTGCCGATTCGTTTGAGGAAGAGGATGTCGATGTCTTCGAGCGCGAAGGCGTGACCGAGGACGCGGACGACGAGGATGACGAGTTCAAGGCCGCTTCGACCGGCTCGGAATTTGACCTCGAAGAGGATTCGATCGACCAAGCGGAGACCGCCGACTTCGATCTCGGCGACGACGCCTTCGAGGATCTGGAGATGGACGAGGAAGTCGAAGAAGAAGCGCCCAAGAAGAAGGCGAAGAAAAAGAAGAAGTAATTGTGGCACCACGCTCCCAGTGTGGCACGACGCTCCGCGTCGTGAATTGCGACGCGGAGCGTCGCACCACATTACGCCTCCGGATTGGCCAAAAAGCGATAGCCGGTCCCGCGCACGGACAGGATGTGGCGCGGGGCCGAAGGATTCGGCTCGATCAGCTTGCGGAGCCGCAGCACAAAGTTGTCGATCGTTCGCGGCATGACGTTCGAGTCGCTGCCCCACACGTCTTCCAAAATCTGATTGCGTGAGAGCACCTTGCCGTCGTTGTCCAGGAAGTAGCGGAGCAGTTGAATCTCCATCGTGGTCAGGTCGTGCGTCTGGCCTTGGGCCGAGAGTTGGAAGCGGCTGAAGTCGATCTTGGCGTTGCCGAACTGCCGGACGTCCGATTCCGATTCCGGTTCTGGTTCGCGCGGCACGGCTGGCAGCGATGAGTTGTCGATCGGATGCCGCTCGATCAAGTTGCGGACTCGGCTGAGCAGTTCCTTCAGGTTGAACGGCTTGCTCATGTATTGATCGCACCCAGCATCGAATCCCGCCGTGCGATCTTCACTGAGCGTGCGGGCGCTGAGCACCAAGATCGGCACTTGTTGGTCGATCAACCGAATTTCGCGGCAGATTTCGTAGCCGCTCATCCCCGGCAGCATCAGGTCCAACAGGATGAGATTGAACCGCGGATCGGCTTGGCGGAACGCGGTAAGCGCGACCTCTCCGTCACCAGCAACAACCGCCTCGAAGCCTTCTTGCTCAAAGTTGAACTTCAAGCCGAGCGCCAGAGCGGATTCATCTTCGACGATCAGGATTCGCATGAAATGGATAACTCCGCAGTTCGTAGCGTAGGCGGCCCGCCTGCGACCGCGTCTACTGACATTTCGTAGTTTAGGGGCTGTGCCAGAACTAACTCCGAGACTTCAATGGTGCGATCGGCCTCTGCGGTCTTCCAATCTCTTGCGGTGTTACCGTTGCACCGCACGAGATTGGAAGACCGCAGAGAAAGTCTCGGAACCAAATCATGCACAGCCCCTTAGGCGACCCGCCTGCGACCGCGTCGACGGACGCGACTCAGGCGAGCCGCCTGAGCTACGCCGCATCGAGCGTTTCGCTGACGATGGCTCGGCCGGGGAGATCGACCACGAACAGACTGCCCGGCCCGTCGTCGCGATCCAGCACCTGGACTTTGCCTTTCAAAAGCCCGACCAGCGTCCGCACGATGTATAGCCCGACGCCGGTCCCTTTTTGCCGGCGTTCCAGTTCGCTGCCGCCGCGATAAAAGATTTTGAAGATCCGCTTCCGCAAGTGCGGAGCGACCCCTTCACCGTTATCGGTGATGCGCGTGACGACTCGCCCGTTGTCGGTGACGTGGGCCGTCACAAGAACTTGAAGCTGAGCACCACCGTACTTCACCGCGTTGTCGATCAAGTTACCGAAGATCATCTCCAACAGAATCTGCCGCGCGTGAATGACCGCCGGCTCAATGTCGAACGTGAAGACTTCCTCGACGACTTTCTTGTGGTGCCGAGCGGCCAATTCAGCGCACCGCTGCAAGAGCGGCTCCAGTTCGATGTCTTCTGGATCGGCCTCCTGCCCCACCGCATCCAGTCGCGCCACCTCCAGCAACTGGTTGATGAGATGATCGAGCCGGATCAACTCGGCATCCATGACATTGAAGAACTCTGTCTGCTTCTGCGGCTCGACATGCCGCAGCCGCAGCGTGTCGAGATACAGCCGCAGCGAGGCGATCGGCGTCTTGAGTTCGTGCGTGACGCTGTCCACGAAGTTCGACTGCCGCTGATTCAGCCGCACCTCTTTGACCGTCAGGAACAGATAAAACCCGGAGACCACCAAAATCAAAGAGAACACGACCGTGCCGATGGTCAGCGCGCTCCAGGCATTCAGATGCGCCAGCAAGACAATCCAACAGACCATCAGCACGACATTGAGCACCATCAACAGGACGCTCAGCGTGATCGGCAGGTGCAGCGTGCGGCGTTTGCGGACGTAGGACATGGTGGACGATCAAGACTGAGCGGAATGCGCCGTTCGATATTTCGGGTTGGCTTCGTTTTCTCAGACGGTCTTCATTCCTCTGACCAGATTCCTTTGACTGACAAGCCAAGCATGTGCGGGAAGAATTGAGTCAAAGGAATGCGGTCAAAGGGATGAAAAACAACCTCAGAACATCGTTGGATTAGTGAGATTGTTGAACCGGCACTCGGCAGAGTCTGTCGAGACCCAGCCGAAAAATCACCCACAGCGCGGCGACCGATTCTTTCCAGTTGATCTTCGATGTTCCGAAGCGGCGGTCCTCGAACACGATTGGCGTTTCCTCGAACGAGCAGCCGACCGCGCGGCAGCGATACAGCAACTCCTCTTGAAAGGCATAGCCGCGAGCACGAATGCGACCCCAGTCGATCTCGGCCAGCTTGGCGACTCGATAACACCGAAAGCTGCCGCTGTTGTCTCGCGTCTTCAGTCCCAGAAACAGCCTCGCATAGAAGTTGATGCCGCGACTCATGAAGTGCCGTCGCCAGTTCCAGCCGACGACTCCACCACCAGAGACGTATCGCGAACCGATCGCCACATCGACTCGATTCAGACAATCGCGAATCGCCGACAGGTGCCGCGGATGATGGCTGAAGTCGGCATCCATGTTGAGCACTTGGTCGTAACCGTGCTCGATGGCGAATCGGAACCCGGCGACGGTCGCGGTCCCCAGCCCCAGCTTGCCGGATCGGTGCAGCACCTTGATTCGCGAGTCCTGCACGGCGAGTTCATCGGCCAACCGCCCGGTGCCGTCGGGCGAGTTGTCATCGATGACCAACACATCCGCATCCGGCGCGACGGCGTGAATGTCGGGGATCAGTTTCGGCAGATTCTCGCACTCGTTGTAGGTGCAGAGCGTGATGAGTAGTCGCGACATGAGTCGTGTGGCGATTCATTCAAAGAAGGATTGCACGAGCACGCGAAATCCCGGCAGATGCGGTTCGGCGGTGAGTTCCTCGTCCGAGGTGAAGAACTCCGGCTTGCCATCGCAGCGATGCACGGTCACGGTTCGGAAGTGAGGATCGACGATCCAAATCAACTTCACTCCGACGGCCAGGTATTCGTCGATCTTATCGTTGATGTCCTCTTGCTTGTCGGACGGCGAGAGGATTTCCACCGCCAACATGGGCACGCCCACGATCATCGTCGATTGGTCGTCGGTTTGAGCCGCAGCGGTTTCCGGCGAGATATACGCCACGTCGATGCCAACACCCGAATCCGGATCGCGCCGCAACGTGAACCCAACTTCGCCCGACAGGACATCTCCGCGCGGGAGTGGCTGCGGCCGCCGCCAAGCATTCAGGGCATACGCGATCGACGCCTCCGCTTTGGCGTGATACCGATTGCGTTTCGTCATCGGGCGTTCCTTGAGCACTCCGGCGATCAGCTCACGCTCGATCCCATCGTCCGGTAAGGAGAGGAACTCATCGAGCGTCATCAATTCCGTTGAGGCTGTCGGCATAAGAAATCAGTGGGCAAGAGTGGTGAGATTTGAAACAGTCGGCACGGTAATCGACATCATCCAACGAGGCGAATCCAGGTAGCCACGCTCGCCAGAGCGTGGGCCGAGTCACCATCAAGCCCACGCTCTGGCGAGCGTGGCTACGTCAGCGGTTCTCTTCCGGCAGATAGACGTCGGGCAGAATCAACACTCGGCGATCCGGTTCGGGTGGAACAACCAGTGGCGGCAACCGAGGACCGATCGCGTCCTTTTGTGGAACTGGCGGCGGCTTGCGGACCTCGACTTGAGCGGCCGGTTCGTCCTCCGGTGGCGGAGGCGGTAACACTCGCCGATTCGCGGCTGGCACTGCGGGAACCTCTTTCGGTGGCGATCCGGGATTCTGCAAGAAGGCTTGCAGGTGCGGGCCGCGTCCTGACAGCTTCACGGCGGCGGTGAAGAACTCCGCCGCTCGCGAGTCTTCATCGAAGTGCAACATCACGCCCATCAGGAACAGCCGGTCGGGATCTCGCACGTCGGCGTTCGCCCAGTCGGCCACTCGTTGCAGGTAATCCACTTTCTGTTCGACGTTCTCGACGCCGTAAACATCGTCGAGCGTCTGGCCGATCCGCGGGTATTTCGGATCGACCTGCAAGCCCCGTTTCAACTTCGAGACCGCGTGCGGATATCGCCCCATCGCCGCCAGCACGAACGCTTGGCGAAAGTAAATCTCGCCCCGATCTTCGGCCTCACGCTGAGCTTCCAAGTATCTCAAGTAGGCTTTCACATGCTGCCCTTCGCGTAACCAGCGATCCCCCTCGGCTTGAATCCGCTGGCTCCGTTCGCGAGCGGCTCGCGACGAAGCACTGACCGCTCGAACGACGGTTTCTTCATCGGGGGGAAGCGGGATGTTCCCGCGTTTGTCGGCATGCTCCTGCAACACATCGAAGACGTTGCGTTGTCGCGGAGGCAAAGGCTCGGCGACGACGACGCGTGGCCGAGCGAATTCGGGATCGGGCAGCACAATCGTCGCATTGATCGGCACGACCGTCTGTTGCACGATCACGCCGGGATAGACCGGGTAGACCGGATACACCGTCGGTGCCCAACCCCACGACGAATATCGCACGCTCGAAAAGCTGGAGCGGTAATAACCACCCGATGACAAAAAGAAGCTGCTGTCGAACCCGGTCAGTGGCGCGTGCCAACCGTAATAGTCCGTGACGCAATACGGTCGCGGATGCGAATGCACGCCAACATGCCAGTGATCCGCCTGAACCGGGGGAGTGGCGAAACTCAAACAACTCAGCAACGCGAGCACGCACAAGCCACGATTCCGCATGATGAACCTTTCAAATCTTCACGGCCACTCCGAGGCAACGCGGCGGATTATCAAACCATTGGGCCGAGCAGGTCAAACCGGATCGGTTCGGGGTCGCTTGATCCGACGAAACCACTCCGACACATTCCGGGTACGAGCGGCCCGTAGCCGCGTTCGCCAGAACGCGGCTACGAAGTGGTGCAGTCGTTCCAGGAGATTCCGATGCGTTGCGATTCACTCATCAGTGCGGCTTTGATTCTGGCTCTCTCTTGCGGAGTCGTCCGCGCGGCGGAGGCTTCGCGATCCGAACGTCTTGGCCGAGTCATCCCCGACACGGCACTCACCGACTATCGCGGCGCGAGCGTGTCGCTGGCCGACGTGCGGGACAAACCGGTGGTCGTGTTGGCCTTTCTCGGAACCGAATGTCCTCTCGCGAAGTTGGCGGTCGTGAAGCTCAACGTGCTGGCCAAGGAATTTGAACCGCGCGGCGTGGTCATCTTGGGGATCAACTCGAATCGGCAAGACTCGATGGCCGATCTCGTCGCTCAGGTCAAAGCGCAAGAGATTGGCTTCCGACTCTTGAAAGACTCCGGCAACAAATTGGCGGACGCGGCCGGAGCGGAACGGACTCCCGAAGTCGTCGTGCTCGATCAGAAGCGAGCGATTCGCTACGTCGGCCGCATCGACGATCAAGACGGCGTCGGCTTCCGTCGCGACAACGCGAAGCGGCAAGACCTGAAGATCGCGATTGAAGAATTGCTCGCTGGCAAACCGGTCAGTGTTGCGACCACGGAGGTTGAAGGTTGCTTCATCGGCAAAATCCGCGAACCCAAAAGCGGGGCCGAGGTCACTTACTCGAAGCACGTCGCTCCGATCTTGCAGAACCGCTGCGCGAACTGTCATCGACCGGGGCAAGTCGCTCCGTTCGCGATGACAAGCTACGACGAGGTCGCCGGTTGGGCTGAGACCATTGCCGAAGTCGTCAAAGACAACCGGATGCCGCCGTGGCACGCCAGTCCCGATCACGGCAAGTTCGCGAACGCTCGCAATCTGCCCGACGACGAGAAGCGAGTCATCCTCGATTGGGTCAAAGCCGGCGCGCCGGAAGGGGACCGAGCCGATCTGCCGCCGCCGAAGACTTTCACCGACGGCTGGCAGTTGCCTCGCGAGCCGGACTTGATCGTCAACATGCGAGACAAGCCTTACGACGTCCCCGTGTCCGGCACCGTCCGTTATCAGTACTTCACCGTCGATCCCAAACTGGCCGAAGACAAATGGGTCACGGCCGCCGAGATTCAACCGGGCGAACGGGGAGTCGTGCATCACGTTTTGGTCTTCGCGAAAACGGATTCCGAGCTACGCAAGTTCGACGGTGAGGGAGCTTTCCTCGCCGCTTACGTCCCCGGTTTCTTGCCTCAGGAGTATCCCGCCGGAATGGCCAAACTCGTCCCGGCCGGATCGAAGCTGATCTTCCAAATTCATTACACGCCGAACGGAAAAGCGGCCAAGGACACCAGTCGCATCGGCCTGTTATTCGCCGATGAGAAGACGGTCACTCACGCCGTGATGACCAGCGAAGCTCGCAAGTCGGCTGGCTTGATCATCCCCCCGAATGCGGGTGACTCCAAACACGAAGCGAACTCGCCCAAGTCCCCGGTCGAGGTGCAACTGCTGAATTTGATGCCGCACATGCACGTCCGCGGCAAGTCGATTCGCTACGAGTTGCAGTCCGCCAACGGCCGCAAAGAAACGGTGCTCGATGTGCCACGCTACGACTTCAACTGGCAGACCTCATATCGGCTCGCCGAACCGCTGAGCATCCCGGCCGGCAGTTCGATGCACGTCACCGCTCACTTCGACAACTCGGAAAAGAACCTCAACAACCCAAACCCGAACGAGACCGTCCGCTGGGGCGAACAAACTTGGGACGAGATGCTGATCGGATACTTCGACATCGCCGTCCCGCGTGCCACGTTTGAAGCGACTCGAAAAGTGACCGGCAACTTACGTCGCGAAGCGGCTCCCGCCGTAGTCACGCCGGCCCGCGCCGCGCAAGCGTTCGAGGCGCTCAAGCAACTCGACAAGAACAAAGACGGAAAGCTGTCGATCGACGAAGTCCCGGAACGACTGCTGCCGGTCTTCAAGCAACTCGACCTCAACGGCGACGAGTCGGTGACGATCGAGGAAGCCCGCAAGGCGATCGAGAAGCGACGCTGACTGCCCGGCCGAATGCCGATCGCCGATGGCCGATAGCCGTTATCCTTTTTTCTGATCGGGAAGAGAAAGCGGTATAACGGCGATCGGCCATCGGCGAACGGCTTTCGGCCGAACAGAAACATCACTCGCGAACATCGCTTTCAACGCAACGCTGACTGTCCGGCCGAACGCCGATAGCCGATGGCCGATAGCCGTTATCCTTTTTTCTGATCGGGAAGAGAAAACGGTATAACGGCGATCGGCCATCGGCGAACGGCTTTCGGCCGAACAAAAACATCACTCGCCAACATCGCGATCCATGAGCACATCACCACTTCGATTCGTCATTCTCGGCTGCGGTCGCATGGGGCGAATGCACATCGAGCGACTGCGGTTCGACGGTCGAGGCCGCGCTGTCGCACTGTTCGACACGCAAGCACAGGCCGCCGAATCGCTGCGGAATGAACTCGCCCCGGATGCTGTCGTCTTCACCGACTTCGACGAACTGCTGAATCAAATCGAAGCCGATGCCGCGATCATCGGCACGCCCACGTCGCTGCACTTCGATCACATCCGAGCTTGCCGAGCACGCGGCTGGCATGTCCTCTGCGAGAAGCCGCTGGCCGATCGACGCGAACACCTGCTGACGCTGATTGACGAATCGCACAGCGGGCCTGCGTTGTCGGTCGCGTATCAGCGTCGGTCCTGGCCGGTCTATCGCGTGCTGCGCGACGAGATTCAAAGCGGACGCTGGGGGGCGGTGCGAGCCGTTACCTCCATCAACTCCGAACGCTGGCAGCAAACGATTGGCGGCACTTGGCGCGACGATCCGGCGATCAATCTCGGCGGCTTCCTCGGCGATGCCGGCAGTCACAAGATTGACCTCGCATTTTTTCTCACCGACCTGCGACCACTGGACGTGTTTGCTCGAAATCAGACGTGCGGCAGCCGAGTCGAAATCGTCTCGTCACTCTCCGCGCGGCTCGAACAAGACGTGCTGCTGACGATGCACTTCACCGGGCACTCGCAGACGTTTCGCGAAGACTTTCATTTTCACTGTGAGCATGCCGACCTGCTCGTACGCGACTGGCAAATCTGGCTCGGCCGCAACAACACGCTCGAACCGCTGCCGGTCGCCGATCCACGCTGGCGAGCGGTGATGGGAGTCAGCCCGCTAGCTCACCCCGAACTCGATCGACTGGGCAATCCGGTGAGCGGGTTCCTCGACCAATTGCTGTTGGGGACACCACCGATCGCTCCGCCGGAATGTGCGCTGCCGGTCTTCGACTTCACGCAAGCGGCGTTGCGCTCCGGACGTAGCGGAGCGGTGGAAGCGGTTGATCGCTTGTAGTGACCCGATTTATCGGGTCGGGATCACGCGTTGGACCCCATAAATGGGGTCACTACGAGCGCGGCTATTTCATGCCCAGGCTCTTGACCAGAAACGCCCACTGGTCGCTGACCTCTTCGATGATCTTCGAGGTCGGCTTGCCCGCTCCGTGTCCGGCGCGAGTCTCGATGCGGATCAGCGTCGGCGCGTCTCCGGCTTGAGCCGCTTGCAGGGCGGCCGCGAACTTGAAGCTATGGCCGGGGACAACGCGATCGTCGGTGTCAGCGGTCGTGACCATCGTCGCCGGATAGTTCTTTCCGGGCTTGAGGTTCTGATACGGCGAGTACGCGAAGATCGCCTTGAACTGTTCGGGATCGTCCGCGCTGCCGTAGTCATCGACCCAGAAGCGACCGGCGGTGAATTTGTGAAAGCGGAGCATGTCCATCACGCCCACCGCCGGCAGACACGCGCCGTACAAATCGGGCCGCTGAGCCATGCAAGCTCCGACGAGCAGGCCGCCGTTGCTGCCCCCTTGAATCGCCAGCTTCGAGGAGGTCGTGTACTTGTTGTCGATAAGCCATTCGGCGGCCGCGATGAAGTCGTCGAAGACGTTTTGTTTGTTGAGCTTCGTCCCTCCTTGATGCCATTCCTCGCCATACTCGCCGCCGCCGCGCAGGTTGGGCACGGCGAGCACTCCGCCCATTTCCATCCAGGCCAGACGTGACACCGAAAAGCTGGGTGTCAGCGAGATGTTGAACCCGCCATAGCCGTACAACAGCGTCGGATTCGTACCGTCCTGCTTCAGCCCTTTCTTGTGAGAAAGGAACATCGGCACCTTCGTGCCGTCTTTGCTTTTGTAGAAGACCTGCGTGACTTCGTAATCGTCGGGGCTGAACTTCACATTCGTCTTGCGGAAGACTTCGCTTTTGCCAGTCAGCAGGTCGTAACGAAAAATGTTCGACGGGGTCGCGAAGCTGCTGAAGGAATAAAACGTCTCGGTGTCCCCACGCCGGCCGCCAAAGCCAGAAGCCGCACCGATGCCAGGAAACTCGACCTCGCGCACGAAGCGGCCATCGAGTCCAAACAGCTTGACCTGTGTCTTCGCGTCCTTGAGGTATGTCGTCACGAACTGATTGGCCAGAATGTTGACGCCGACGAGCGTTTCTTTGGACTCCGGGATCAGCTCTTTCAAGAGATGCGGCTTGCGCGTGTCGATGGCGATGACTCGCTTGCGCGGAGCTTCCAGGTCGGTCTGAAAGTAGAAGACTGGGCCGTCATTCCCAATGAAGCTGTATTCGTGGTCGAAGTGGTCGATCAGGTCGATCGGCATTCCATAAGGTTCCTGCAAGTCTTTGTATGTCACGCGGTACTTGTCGTCGGTCCCTTTCCAGGTCGTGATGATCAGATATCGGCCATCCTCGGTGACGCTGGATTGGAAGCCCCAGTCGGGTTGATCGGGCCGTTTGTAGACCAGGACGTCATCCGCCTGCGACGAGCCAACTCGGTGATAAAACACCTTCTGATTTTTGTTGAGGCTCTGAAAAGCGGCCCCTTCTTTCGGCTCGTCGTAGCGGCTGTAGAAGAACCCGCGCGAGTCGTTGGTCCACGAAACGCCGCTGAATTTGACCCATTTGAGTTCGTCAGCCAGCAAGCGGCCGGAATCGACTTCCAGAATCCGCCAGGTGTTCCAATCCGATCCGGCCTCGGCCACGCTGTAGGCGAGCAACTTGCCGTCGTCGCTGAATGACGTCGCCGCCAGTGCGACGGTGCCGTCCTTCGACCACGAGTTCGGGTCGATCAGGACGCGCGGTTCGGAGGTCAGCGTCTCGATGACATATAAGACCGACTGATTCTGCAAGCCGTCATTTTTGGAATAGACATACTTGCCTCCGACTTTCGCCGGCACACCGAACTTTTCGTAGTTCCACAGATCGGTCAGCCGCTTCTTGATCGCGTCACGTTGCGGGATCGACTCCAGAAAGCCGAACGTGATTTTGTTCTGAGCCTCAACCCACGCGGCGACCTCTTTGGATTGCCGCACGTCATCTTCCAGCCAGCGATACGGGTCGGGCACTTTGGTGCCGTGATAGTCATCGACCTGGTCGGTCCTTTTCGTCTCCGGATACTTCATCCGTGTGTCTCCTGCGGCAGCCAGGCCGAACGCCACGATCAAAGTCAGGCCGCTAAGAATGGTCGTGCGAACGATCGACATGGGAACCTCCGTGGTGAATTTGGGAAGCGGCAAAGCGGCGGAAGAATAGGGAGGCAAGCGGCAGATATGTAGCCGTCATCGCTCCGCGTGACGAGCCGCATGCTTCTCCGGCACCGTTTGGCCATTGGAGCTTTGACATTGGACATTTCGTTGGACAAAAGTCTGGCGGGATGAATCCCGTCCTTACTCCGAAGGAGTTGCGTCTCACAGCCCAGGGTTGCTCGCGAAGCGAGCTACCCTGGGAAAGAACCCCAAATCAAACATGTACCCCGAAGGGGTTCCGTCACAAAGAACTCCCGAAGGCCGCAACCCCTTCGGGGTAGAGAATGAGATGCGCTACCATCCCAGGGTAGCCGCGAAGCGCGGCACCCCTGGGCTATGAGACACAACTCCTTCGGAGTAAGGGCAAATGCAAAACAATTCCACTTAGAACGACTGACATTGAACATTCGAGACATGCACGAAAACAATTCGCATTGTTCTCACAAAGACTCGATCACTAGGACTACACCCGCACTCATGTTCGAGAACTTCTCCATGTCTGACTTCGATCGGCAGCCGTTCGTATCGGCTCTGCATTCTTGCGGACGACAGGCGGTGATCGCCGTTACCGGCGGCGGAAGTTTGGCGATCTCCGATCTGTTGAGCGTGCCAGGAGCTTCGGCCTTTCTGCTCGAAGCACGAGTGCCGTATGCCCCGCTCGCGCTGAGGGAATGGCTGGGTCGCGAGCCAGAACAGTTTTGCAGTCGCGAGACCGCACTCGCGATGGCCGTCGTTGCATGGCAGCGTGCGATCAAGCTCGCAACTCCGTCTGCGGCAACGATCGGAGTCGGCTGCTCGGCGGCGCTCGCCAGCAATCGCCCGAAGCGCGGCGAGCATCGCGCATGGATCGCCACGCACACTGCCAACGCCACCCGCTTGGTCGGCCTGACTCTGGCGAAAGGTCTGCGCGACCGAGCGGCCGAAGAGCGACTGGTGGCCGATTTGCTGCTGCGGTTGCTGAGCGAGACGTGCGAACTCACCCCACTGTCGGCGATCAAACTGCAAGAAGGCGATTCACTGGCGAGCGAAGCGTGTGTCGCGACTCCGTGGCTCGTGGAGTTGATGGCCGGTCGTTGCGAGAGGTTGTGGTCGTTTCGATCGGAATGGCGGACGGAGCCGTCGATCAATCCCGTGGGGCTATTGGCTGGTTCATTCAACCCGCTGCACGACGGGCATCGCGAGCTCGCACGCATCGCCGAGCAGCGTTTGGGAGGTCCAGTGGCGTTCGAGCTGGCGTGCGTCAATGTCGATAAACCGCCGCTCGACTTTCTGACCATCGAGTCGCGCTGCCAACAATTCACAGAGCGGCCGGTGGTGTTGACCCTCGCGCCGACGTTCGCGCTTAAGTCCCGTCTGTTTCCGAACACCGCGTTTATCGTGGGGATCGACACGGCGAATCGCATCGTGCAGCCCAAGTACTATGGCAACGAAACGGACATGCTCGCGGCTTTGACCGAGATCCGCTCACACGGCTGCCGGTTCTTAGTGGCGGGACGGCGTGCCGGGGATGCTTTCCACACGTTGCCCGATTGGGGTTTGCCACCGGCACTGCAAGACCTGTTCGAGGAGATCCCCGAAACCGAGTTTCGTTGCGACCTCTCGTCCACGGAATTGCGGAAGCAAAGCTCGCTCAGCCCTCCCTGAGACAAATCGGCGAACGGCAACAGACAAGTAACCCGAAGCGTCAGCGAGGGCGAGCGCTCCACGGGATTCGGAATCCGGGATTTGTCGCGTCCTGGAGCGCACGCCCTCGCTGACGCTTCGGGTTTCTTAAGCCCTGGCGCTCGCCGGGGGGGCGTTGATGCGCATGTCGATTCCAACGAAAAAAACACGGGCGGAAGAACCGCCCGTGTTTGATTGAAATCTCAAATGAGCCGCAGCCAGCTTACTTCTTGCCAGACTTCTCGTCGGCCTCGTCAGCGGCTTTCTTCTCCTTCTTGATGACTTCCGGCTCGGCCACACTGGCTGCATCGCCGACAGGAAGGGCCTCGACGGCGATCGGCTGAATCACGCGGACCACGATCGCGTCCGGGTTGTTCAACACCGTGACCCCTTCCGGGATCTCCAATTCCTTGACGTGAATCGCGTCGCCAATTTTCAGACTCTGCACTTTGACGATGATCGCTTCGGGAATGTTGATGGCGAGGCAATCGACATGCAGCGTGTGCAACGGTTGCTCGAAGATGCCCCCGGCCAACGCTCCGAACGCCGTGCCGCGGACGACGACATCGACATCGGCTTTGACACGTTCGTTCGCGTCCACACGCATGAAGTCGATGTGCAAAAGTTGTTTGCGGAAGACATCCCATTGCGTCTCGCGCAGGATCGCGGTTTCGGTCTTCCCCTCGAACTGCAAATTCACAACGCGGTGCGTCGAATTCACCAGCGCGGCCGTTTCTTTGGCCGCGAAGGTCACCGAGATGGCGTCCTGTTTATGTCCGTAGATATTTCCCGGCACCAACCCTTTCGCTCGCAGGCGACGATTTTCCGATGTACCTAACTTGGTTCGCCGCTCAGCGACCAGATTGATTTCCATGACGCAATCACCTCAAAACAATTGGACGAAACAGACGTTTGACCCCCAACGGGCGGGGCAAGGTAGCGGCCTCGTCCCGGCTTCGCAAATCAAGCTCTCTGGCAGAAGGCGGGCTTGAACACCCCGCGTTCTGGCGAACGCGGCTACGACGTGGGCTGTCGGGCTACTCCATGCTGGGGCGAGGTGGGTTGGCCCAATGCCCGGTGGGGTCACTGCCGCGAACGACAACGCCCTTCTTGTTCCATTCGGAACCGGCACGGACATCGGGCGTGCAATAACGCAGCGTCAGTCCGCATCGGCGGCGATCAGAAGCGTTGGCCTCCGACCCGTGCAGCAACAGGTCGGAGTGAATCGAGAACTCGCCCGCTCGGAGTTCGTCGAACACGACGGTGCCGTACTGCTCGGCGTTGTCGATGCTTTGATTGAGCACGTTGTGATCGGCCTCGCTGCTGGGTCGGTACGTCAGGTGCCCAAAGTTCTGCGAGCCGGCGATGAATTTCATGCAGGCGTTTTCGCAATCGGCATCGTCAATCGCCAGCCAGACGGTGACGGTCTTCGACGGTGTCAGCGGCCAATAGCTCGCGTCCTGATGCCATGCGACCGCTTTCCCATCGCGCGGCATCTTGCAGAAGAAATGCGATCCCCAACCGATCACGTTGGGTCCGAGAATGTCCGCCACGCAATCGACGATCCGCGAGTTCGTGATGAGGTCGTAGACGTAGCCGTATTTCAAGTGGGCGGTGCTGATCGAATAGCTGTCACCGCCCGCCGCCAGCACCTTGGCCAGCAACGCATCGAAATACTGCCGGTTCCGCTCCGTGCTCGCCGCATCGAAGACTCGCAGCCCTTTCAGATAACCGTCGCGATTGAACTGCGCGATCTGCTCAAGGCCGAGCACCTGCGGAGCCGTGACCTGGCTGGGATAGAACCGCAGGTCGCGTGGCATCTGAGCCAAGTCGTTTTGGTCCGGCACAATTTTGAAACTGGGAGCAGCAGTCATGGATTGAGCTTCTCGAAGATCGTTGAGGTGATTTCAGTGTCAGCCGACGTAGGAATCGAACACACGGACCTGTGACCAGTTCGGTTTGTTCTTTTCGATGAACTCGATGTGACGCGGAGCCGTTTGGTAAGCGTCTTGAGCAGCGCGGCTGTCGAAAACGACGTGCAGGCTGACGTGAAACGCTCGGTCATTCACCGGGCGATCCAGGTCAGGGACCAGCGTGCCGGCGGAGAAATAGACTTCGCCCGGATGTCCTTTGAGATATTTGTGGCACTCGGCGATCAATGTCTGCTGAGCGGAGGGTGAAGCGTCCTTCAACGTGAAATAGACCATGTGGGCGAGATGCGAATTCATGGAGACAGTCCTCATGGGAGTTTGCGATTCATCGGAGCCGCGCCCGTCAGGAAGCGGTGTGTTCAGGAAACTGCAACCGCTTCCTGACGGGCGCGGCTCCCTCTTTCACACGCTCGATGTTTGGTGATCGGTGTAAGCGGGGCGGCATTCTGGCAATCGAGTTTGTGAGAGTCGAGCTTCGCAAAAAGTCCCAGTGCAGCGGCACTTGCTGGTTGACCGATGAAACGAATCAGCCTACTTTGATGCCCGCTTCCTGCCGGCCGCACACAGTTGGCCGCTTTCCCACCCAGTTCTCAAGAGGAGATGCCTGCCATGTTGACGCTCTTTTCGCGTAACGCTCATCCCAATTGTGACGGCGTCGGTCGTCGAGACTTTCTGAAGATCGGTGGCTTGGGATTGGGCGGCTTCGGACTGCCTCAGTTGTTGTCGGCTCGCGAACAGGCGGCGAAGAGCGGGAAGAAAGTCAAAGACACGTCCGTGGTTTGGCTCTGGCTTGGTGGTGGCCCGACGCACGTCGAGACATTCGATCCAAAAATGTCGGCCCCAGTTGAATACCGCAGCGTCACCGGTGAGGCGACGACCTCCGTTCCCGGAGTCACGATCGGCGGCCAGTTCACAGAGATCGCCCAACAGGCCGAACACTTCGCCTTCGTCCGGTCCTTTGCACATACCAACAGCGGCCACGGCGGCGGGACTCACTTCTTGATGACCGGCTACGACAACCGCATGGTCGATAACGGTGGCCAGCCGAGTCGCCCGTCGCTCGGTTCGATCACGGCTCGCGTGCGCGGAGCGAACCACAAAGAGACCGGAATGCCGACATACGTTCGGCTGGACGGCATCGGTTCGGATGGCCCGGCGTTTCTCGGCACTCCCTACGCTCCGTTTGGAACGAACAACCAAGCGAAGACGAACATGACGCTCCGCACTCCATTGGAGCGAGTTGAAGATCGTCGCGCGTTGCTTGAAGGCTTTGACACGTTCCAACGCGATGCGGATCGCACCGGCCTGATGTCGGGTTTGGATGCATTCGAGAAGCAAGCGTTCAACCTCGTGCTCGGCGATGCGACTGATGCGTTTGATCTCAAGAAGGAGAACAGCAAGATCGTCTCGCGGTACGGCAAAGGTCTTGGCGAGCAACTGCTGATCGCTCGCCGATTGTGCGAGAAGGGCTGTGGGTTCGTGACACTGAATTACGGCGGCTGGGACATGCACGGCAACATTCAGCAGAGCATGAAGGGTCGTGCCCCGATGCTCGATCATGCCGTCGCGACGTTCGTGCAAGACGTGCAAGAGCGCGGCTTGGGCGAAAACATTCTGCTGGTCATCTCTGGTGAGTTCGGTCGGACTCCGAAGATCAACAAGAACGCCGGCCGCGATCACTGGGCACCGCTGAGCACGCTGGCACTCAGTGGCGGCGGATTGAAGATGGGGCAAGCCGTCGGCGAATCCGATTCCAAGGTGACTCGCCCGCAGACCCGCCCGATCACGCCGCAAGATTTAATGGCGACCGTGTTCGACGTGCTCGGCATCGAGCAGCAGACGCAGTTCAACAACCAAGGTGGCCGACCGGTCTACATGGTCGAGCACGGCAAACCGATCCCGGAATTGGCTGGCTTGGCGTAAGTCGCCACGACCGACAACGCAAACGCAATCAGCCCGGTGATTCCTGAATCACCGGGCTGATTTTTTGCCCCGAACGAATTCCATGTGCGGTCGATTGTGGCAACAGAATTAAAGGGAAGATCGCACGGATGGCAGAGCCGGAGCACGGAGATCCGATCGCTTACTTCTCTGTCTTCGCAGCCGGGTTGTCCCTGACCGATTCCTTGAGCGTCGTGATGATCACGAATGGCTTTCCCGCTTCATCGGCGACGATGCGGCGGCCGAGCTTGTGCGGAAACGTGACTTGTTTGAGCAGCAATCCCCAGGTCGATTTGCGTAACGGGACGGTGACTTTCAGCTCGCTGAGTTCGATTCCGTCCGCTTCGATCGCGTGATAGTCGATGAGGATCGGGACTTCAGAGGCTTCGGCGGCGGCGGTCAGGACGTCGGTCAACGGGACGTCGTCGAGATTGACGGGGACCGACTTGAAGAGCGCGGGGACGAGCTGTCCTTGCGGCTTGTCGGGATCGAGCGGCCAGCCCGTTGGCCAAGCGTCTTGCCGATCCTCACGCGGGATGACTGCGAGTTCGATTTTGGAATCCGGCGTGCGCAGCGGCTTGAACGCGAGACCGAATTCGCCGAGCGTCGCGGCGAGCGCGGTACCGATGCTCAGTCCGCGTGTGCTCTGACGCAGCGTCTTGCTGGAGTCGATCATGCGAGCCGCTCGTTGAGCTTCAGGCGTCATGCGCAACGGGTGTTTCTCTGACAGAGACAGCTTGGCGAGCGCCGCCTCCAGTGACAGACCTTGAGTATCCGCCGTGACGGCGGGAGTGAGTTCGTGCATCACTCCGGAGAACTGTCGTTCGTCGAGTCCGAACATGGGCTTGCCGTGCGGCGCGCCTTGGGCTCCGTAGGTTTTGAGTTCGCGAATCCACTCACCCAGTTTCTCCGCTTCGGCGAGGGTGAAATTGCGATCATGGCAAAGGATCCTGCCGTTGCGGTCGAGCACCGCGACGACCGTGACTTGCCGCAGCCGACCGAGTTTCTTCTCCTTCACTTCCGGCTTGTCGCCAACGATGGCTTGTCGCGTTTGAAATCGAATGTCGAGCTTCTGAAGCCGCTGTCCCCACGCCTGAGCGTGCTCGGTGGCCGCCGCGGCGCTCGCGATGAGTTCGAGCGAGACCTCCGTGGCCGGAGCTTGAGGTTGACTCAATCCCTCATCCGGCAGCCGAGTCGTCTGCACCGGCTTACGCGGCTGCTGAGCGGATGATCGTCCGGCGATCAAACTTCCAATCGACAGAGCCGAAGCGGCCAACCAAGCACGGCGAGTGATTCGCATGATGCGATCCTTTTGGAAAGTGACAATCTCGTTCCCACGCTCCGAGGCTGTCACCTTTTAGGAGCCGCGACCGTGAGGGAACGTATGAAAAATAGCCGACGGCACGTCGCCTCGCCCCCACGCGACGACGTGCCGTTCGGCATTTGGCCCCCCGGCCTCATATTTCCTTGTCGCCACGCTCGCCAGAGCGTGGGTCTGTTGGTGACTCGGCCCACTTAAGTAACCCGAAGCGTTAGCGAGGGCGAGCGCTCCAAGACGCGACGAATCCCGGATTCCGAATCCTGGGGAGCGCTCGCCCTCGCTTACGCTTCGGGTTATTTACGGGAACAAGAAGTTGTCGATGTTGTTGCTGATGATGCCTGGCGGCACGGTCGTCCAAGGCGGTTGAGAGAACGGTGCGGCGATGGTGAAGCCGTTGGTGTTCGAGCCGGCTTCCAGTCGCAGATTGTTCGCCGGGAAGATCACGTTGCCGATGGTGTAGAACGTCCCAAAGATTTGATTCACGTCGGCCGAATCGCCGGTGTTACGCATCGCGACGAGGCTCAGGTCGGCGGTCGGGACTGGCGGTCCCGCGGGATTCACCGTGGAGACGAACGTCTCGATCCACAGGTCGTCGCCGATGTTGCCGCTGAAGACGTTGTCGGAGATGCGTGAGACCACGCTGCCGCCAGTGCCGGCTCGCAGGACCACTCCGCCGGCGGGGAAGACCGACGACACGGTGGGACTCGTTGGGAATCCGGTGATGTTGTTCCCGGTCACGCTGTTGCGTTGGATGTCCAAGATCATTTCCGGGTTGACGGTGAGCACACCGTTGCTCAGCAGAGTGCCAGCGAAGTTCTGTTGGCTCTGGGTGGCCGAGGCGGTGTTGACGACGTAGATCCCTTCCTGCCCGTTATCGGACACCGTGTTGGCACCGATGATGGTCCCGTCGCCAATGCGGATGTTGGTTGTGCCGACCGCTTGATTGAGCACATCAATGCCGCGTGCGGTGTTGTTGCTAAACAGGTTGCCGAGCACCGTGAGGTTGGCGGTCTGAGGCTGCGTCGCTCCGTTGGAGACGACCACCTCCAAGCCGTCGCCCGTGTTGTTCTGGACGATGTTGTTGACGATCCGCACTCGCAGTGGACTCAGGTCGTCGCCGGTGGTGCCGCCGCCGAGCATGTTGATGTCGATGCCGCCCGTGCCGTTCACGTCGGTCCCCGGAGTCGCTCCGTTGCGAGCGATGAAGTTGTTGTTGATCTCCAGGTTGCCACCCAGATTGATCTCGATGCCCCCTTGCAGGTTGTCGGTGATGACGTTGCCCTGGCTGAGTCCATCGGAGGGATCGTTGCCGTTCATTCCGATCAGCAACGCGGGCAATCCCTGGCCGGCGCTGATGGCACTCAATTCGATGCCGTGGGCACGATTGCCGCGAATCGTGTTCTTGGTCCAAATCCCCGTCATCGCTTCGGAGTCCGCGCTCGTGGCCTCGAAGCTCGTCGTGCGGATTCCGTTGCGGAGGTTGTTCTCAATCACGTTGGATTGGATGTCCGCGTTGATCACGGCATCTCCTTCGGTGTGGAAGTGAATGCCACCGCTGGCGGCCAGCGTGGTGGCCGGCAGCCGCGTCACGATCGTGTCGTTGCCGCTGATCGTGTTTCCGCGGATCGTGAAGTCCAGCAGGTCTTGATTGCCGCCGATGGCTCGCAGATAGATGCCGTCCAGCCCATTGTTCACGATCTGATTGTTGGAGATCACGACATTGTCGATGAAGGCTCCGTTGCTGCGGGCGAAGTTGATGCCCGCTTGGAGCGTATCAAACGAATCGAGGACCGGGCCGCCAATCAGCGCGGAGGGGCCGTTGGTGCCGACCAAATTGCCGTCGATCGTCAGGCCGTTGATGGTGCTGTTCTGTCCGACTTCCACGAGCAGCCCGCCGCCGATGTTGCCCAATGCGGGAGTCGTCGCGTTGCCGATCGTGTTGCTCAGGATCGAAGCGTTGTTGAACAGAGCAGTCGCCGGAGTCACCGTGTTGACGGTGCGAGTGCCGACGTAAATCCCTTGGCCGGAGAACGGCGTGTTGACGTTGGCATCGTCGATCGTTCCGGTGATCAGATTGTTCTCGATGCGGAACGTGCCGACCGCCGTGTTCTGGGCGAGGATGGCGATTCCCGCTCCGCGATTGCTTTGGATCAGGTTTCGATCCGACGCATTCGGGCCGCCGATCGTCACATCGAAGATTCCGTTCGTCGCGGCCAGACTAAAGCCGGGGCCGAGCATGAGGTTGGCCGCGCTGCCGTCGAGCGTATTGCCGAGGAATCGGGCGGTCGTCGTGCTGTCGGTCACGTCGAACACGATACCACCGGTCCCTCGTGTCCCTCGATTGATCGTCAGCCCTGAGATCGTTCCCAAGTTGTAGGTGCCGTTCGTTCCGGTCACGAGCAGACCGTTGGCGGTCGGATTGCTGAGCGAGATGTTCCCCAGTCCGACATCCAGGAAGCCATTGCCGTTGAGGTCTTCGAGCGCGTCGAGCATTCCGTTGCCGTTGATGTCTTCCGTGTTCGGAATGTCGATGAGTCCGCCATTGAGCGCGGAGAGCACGATGCCGTTTTCTCCCGCGTTGTTGAGCGTGATATTGCTGAACTCGTTGAGTGTGATGAAGCCCGAATTGGACAGGGCGACGAATCCGTTCCCCACGCTGTTGTCCATCGCATTGTTGGTGATTCGCGTGTTGATCGCACCGCCGTTGAGCGTGTTCAGGACGATGCCATTCGAGTTGCCGTCCAACGTGTTGTTGTCGATCTGGCTCAGGCTGATCGCACCGGAATCCGCCGTGACGGAGATGCCAGGACCGATGTTGTTGCTCAGACCGTTGTTCATGATCTGGCCAGTGATCTGCGCGGTGCTCGCGGCGAACGTGGTCAGGCGGATGCCGCCAGCTCCGAAGTCGAGCAGGCCGTTGCCGTTGATGTCCTCGCCGGCATCGAGCATTCGATTGCCGTTGAGGTCTTCATTGAACCCACCCGATCCGTTGTTCTGAATCGAGCTGTTGCGGATCACCAGATTGTTGATCTGGCCGTCTTCGGTGGCATTGGCCGTCAAACCGCTGCCGCCGTGGAACTGGATGTTGTTGCCGACAAACGTCGGGTTGTTGAGCACTGCCGCCTGCGAGACTCGCAGTTCGACTCCCGGAGCATTGCCGATGTTGTTGCCGTTCGCATCGACGACGAACTGCGAGGCGTTCAACGTGCCAGGTACGGCTTGCATCGTGCCGGAGAGAACTTGTCCGCTGGAGAACGTCGTCGTGATCTGCGAGCCAATGAACTGGTTGCCGATCAAGTTCGTGTTGGCGGCTCCGGCGGTCGCCGTGCCGATGTTGAAATCGAACTGCTCAGGCAAGTCTTCGCCGGCGTCGAGCACGCCGTTGTTGTTGAGGTCTTCGCCCATGTCGAGCACGCCGTTGGCCGGTTGGAAGCCGTTGAATTGCAGATTCAACGCGGTGGCCTGATCGGGCACGGCAAACGTCGTGGTCGCGGTCATGGTCGAGCCGTTGACCGTGGTCAAGCCGGTCGAGGTCTCGGTGTTGTTCGCCGCGGCGAAGGGACTGGAACCCAAGCCGGCCGTGTTGAACTCCAAGCTCGCCGGCGCGAGGTTCCACGCCAAACTGTTGATGTTCAATCCGGGCTGCGAACTGTTGATGAACGAGAACGGCAGACCGTTCGTGGTTCCGTTGCCGGGTCCGGTAATCTGGAACGTCAGAGCACCGCCGCCGATCCCCGTGATCGTGTTGTTGAGCGACACGATGTTGCCGACCGCAGTGCCGCTGAGATCCACGAACAGGCCACCCTCACGATTCGCCACGAAGTTGTTGGCATCCAGCGGATTGGCCGCATCGAGCACTCCGTTGTTGTTCGTGTCTTCCGAGAGATTGAGCAGGCCGTCGAAATTCGTATCTTCGCCCGCATCGAGCACACCGTTGTTGTTCGTGTCTTCGGTGGGATCCAGCACGCCGTTGAAATTGCGATCCTCGTTGCTGAGGAAGCCGATGTTCGCGTTGACCACTCCGCTGTCCGCCGCGATCGACAGGCCGCGTCCGAGGTTCCCCATCGAATTGTCGGCCGGATCGCCGAAGAGGTTCCGCGTCAGGTTCATGTTGATGGTCGCGTTGTTGATCCCGAAGACCGCGATGCCGTCTCCCGTGTTGCGAGTGATCTGATTGTTGGTGATCAAGTAGCCGCCATCGAGCAAACCGTTGCCATTCGTGTCCTCGGTGGGATCGAGCACGCCGTTGCCGTTGACGTCTTCGCTGGGATCGAGCACGCCGTTGCCGTTCGCATCCTCGACGATCACGTCGATCGTGTTGTTGCCGTTCAGATCCTCGGCAAGGTCCAAGCGGCCGTTGCTGTTCGAGTCTTCGCCGGCATCCAGGATGCCGTTGCCGTTCACATCCTCGGTGGCTTCCAAGATGCCGTTGCCGTTCGTGTCCTCGTTCGGGATGTCGAGCAGACCGTTGTTATTCGTGTCCTCGCCGGGATCGAGCGTGCCGTTGCCATTCACGTCTTCGCTCACATCCAACACGCCGTTGCGGTTGAGGTCTTCGCTGAGATCGAGCCGGCCGTTGCCGTTCGTGTCTTCGGTGAGATCCAGCCGACCGTTGGCGTTGAGATCCTCACCAAGCTGAGCCAGATTGAGCAACGAGGCATTCGCCATCAACAGGACTCCGTTGCCTCGGTTGAGGATGCCGTCGCCGTTGAGGTCTTCGCCCGGATCGAGAATGCCGTTGAGGTTGCGGTCCTCGCCACGATTGCCGTCAATGATGTTGTTGGCGATCGAGGCGTTGATGGTGCTGCGTGTGGCGGCGGCATCCAGAACGATGCCATTGCCGTTGTTGCTGATGGTGTTGTCCACAATATGCGCGTTGATTTCCGCTCGGTTGCGGGCGGTGACGCTCACACCGGCTCCGTCGTGGCCGGTGATGATGTTGCCTTGCCGAGGCAGCGTCGAACCGGGCAGCACCGTGTTCGCATTCACGAACAGATCGAGCGTGCCGGTCCCGGAATTCGTCAGCCGGAAGCCGTCCAACGATGTGCCCGGAGTGCCGGTTACCGTGTTGGCTTGGAACAATCCGACGCCCGTCGCGTTGTTCAACACGACCGCGTTGCGGTGATTGCGAAACGTGTTGTGATGGATGTTGAAGTCCACCAGATTGCTGCCGGAAATCGCGGTCGCGTTGGGAATCCCAGCGTTGGCCGTCATGCCGTCAAACGTGAAGCCGGCGACTTCGGTGTTCGCTCCGGCCAACGTGACCAACGTCCCTCCCGCCGGATTGGTGAAGATCGGCGAGACTGGCATCGCATCGCCGAAGCCCGCCAACGTCGGGAGCGTGATCAAACCGAGATTCGTACTGAGCTGCACGCCGCCCGCCGCGAGGATCGACGTGCTCAGCAATTTCTGATCGCCGAACAGCGTGATGCTGCCGTTGACCGGACGATTCGCCGCACTGCCGTCAACAATGACCAGCGTCGTGTTGGCCGTGTTCGCGAACCCTTGCAGCGTGTTGAACGGCCGCTCGAACGTGCCGTCGCCGTTCGTCGGACGATCGGGATCGACGAAGATGACCGTCACCGGAGCAGTCGCCCCCCCTTGCGGTTGATTCGGAAAGCCAGGAGGCGCGACGAGAACCGGTGTCGGAACCAGATCGACTCGCGTGTGAGTCTGCACGCGATAGCTACGGTTGACGGTGCCAACCAAACGATCCTCAACCGGCGTCGGCCGGAACCAGCGACGCGGACGACCATCCGGCAACGAGAAGTTCAAATTCACCCAGGCGTTCGTCCCAAAGACCTTGTCATCCGAAGCGGTCACGTTCACTCGGAAGTTGTCGGTGACATTCGCCTCGAACCGCACGCGGGGACCAGCGGCGGTATCGTCCGTCTTGGAATCCAGCCAGTAGCCTCCGACATAGCCCGAAACGCCATAGCGTCCCAGCACCGGCAGCGGCCCGCCGATCTCGGCGTCGACTCCGCGATAAGAGGACTCGCTGACCAACCGCTGATTGACCAGCAGGTTCGAGCCTCCGAAGAACGGATCACCGACCACCGAATTGCTAATCAGATTCGACTCGCGTCCGAACGGGATATAGCCGTTGACGCGCAAATCGACCCAGGAGCCTAACGACTCGAAGCTCACACCGGCCTGTTGATAGCTCCGAGCGTGACCTCGGTCGTAGTCCACCCAGCCAGAGATCCCGAAAATGCGATTGAACGTCGGATCGAATGAGCGGTAGCCCAGCCCCGCGCTCGCCCCGCCGCGACCTTGGTCTGTTGCCAAGCCGCGAACGTCAACGAACAGCACGTCCTGTTCTGAACCCATCAAGTACGGGAGCAGGAAGTTGAAGTTGGTGTCGTTATCCGCCACCCCCAGTCGATCACCGAGAAACTGCCCGATGTCGAACCGCGGGCCAATGGCATCCCGTCGGGAGTTTCTCAAAGTGTCATAGGCCGGAGGCAACGCCGGCGGCATTGGCCGCTCGAAGTTGTAGCCCGGATCGAGCGGCATGTACGGCGACGGCGTCAGCGGGCCGAATCCGTCGGGAGCGTAAACTTCGGCCGCTCCAGGAGCTTCGGAGTACAGAGCCGACGCACCGCGGCCAACTCGCGACACGCCTTCCTGAGCCTGAGCCTGCGACAGAGACGTTGAGGTCGACAACGCCGAAAACAGCAGCAGATTCCGCCAGAATCTCGCGCGCTTCATGTTCATGGGGACGTTCCACTAGGTTCCGATGGGGGTCGGGACATTGACCATCTGGCAAAGACATGGCGACTCTGCCGGTTATGACGGTTACTCAGAGTTTTCGGCCGTCTGGCTCGGCCGAGTTGAGTGGAAACGGCGTCGTCCTGAGAAACTTTTCCGATTCCGCAGATCTTGCGTGCGACCGAACTCGACCGATTCGACCCAAACCCCCCGGCTTAGGCGCAATACCGTTCGGTTAGTGTCGCCATGAGCCGTCGGCGCTAGCCTCGGGCCTTTGTTTCTCGGACTTTGTTAGTGCTCGAAGCCCGAGG
>JBJXEX010000348.1:0-5850 GCA_046156195.1 Planctomycetaceae bacterium
CTCCCGTTCCGCAAAGCACTCAGCCGCCTGCAATCCGAAGAATGGTCGCGAGCGGACATCTTGCTCGTCAGCGACGGCGACTTCGGTCAGCCATCGAGTTCTCTGCAAGCGGAGATCGACGACGCACGACATCGGCTGCGTCTGAGAATCGCGGGCTTGTTGATCGGCCCCAGCCGTAGTTCGCCGATGGAGACATTCTGCGATCCATTGAAGAAAATCATTGGTTGGACCGGCTGATGATTCGACGGTGAATCAAAGAGGCAAAGAAGACATTTCATGACGCAGACGTCGAATTGTTTGAACGAATTTACGGTGAAGGGCTTGCTCGCAACATGCGCGACGCCGTGCCGAACGCCTCTTTCATCGGCTTCACTAGCGTCCTTTGAGCAGAACGACGCCAACGCACGGGCCGTGTTCGGCGAGTACGTCTCGGTCTATGACATCCAGCAAGCGGACAGCCGAAACTGTCTCCTCTCCAAATCGCAAAGTCATGACCGCACTCCGAATCACACTCCGTCTCGCCGCTTTGTTTCTGCTGGTCGCGCCGCTGGCCGCGTTGCAGGCTTGTGACGATGGGTCCATCGTTGGCGCGATCCGCTGGGATCGCTGGTATGGAGATGGGACCGTGACCAAGGCTGTCGAGGCATCGCTCGGGTAGCACCTCGCGTCGCCCCTGCGGCATCGCGTCGATCACTTCCGCCATATCGACCGCCGTGTCGCGGACCAACGATGCAGTGACGCAGGGATCAAAGCACTTGAGCTTCTCAAACCGCTCCACGGTGGCCCGCACCATTACCGCCGCCGGACACCGCTCGATAAACTTGTCCAAAATCCCAGACGGCAACATCCTTGTGCCCTCCCGATATCTGACAATTCCCTGTCAACTCAGGGGGTATCGGAATAACAAAAGACCTTGAAAGGGGAGGGAAGAGGGGAGTGGCATGTCTCCGTGTGTCTGACATAGCCGACGCTCTGTGAATTCGTGTCGGCTTTGTCGGACATTAACTCACATGGCCTCATTCGGCTTGACCCATCGGTATCTACACAAGTTGGCGACATTCATTCGATTCTCGCTCCAATTAACATGACTGCGCACCTTAGTTGCCGCGCTCGCCAGAACGCGGGCTTGAACACCCCGCGTTCTGGCGAACGCGGCTACAACGTGCGCTGTAGAATTAATTGGTTCTTCTGGGGGTGTCGTGGCTGATGCAATTTGTGCCCCCAACCGTGGGGCCATTCCACGGAGCCATGCCTCCAAAATCCATTCCTTGAACTCCGCGCACGCTTTAGTCGGATGAGCCAAAAATCATGCCCCTCGCCGGTGAAGTCATCAACTTGCAGAAGCACTACCACCTCAAAGGGGGCGTGGTGGTGAAGGCGTTGTGTGGAGTCAGTCTGAAGTTTCCGCAGGGGGACTTCGTGGCGATCATGGGATCGTCTGGCAGCGGGAAGAGCACATTGCTCAACCTGCTCGGCGCGCTCGATCGGCCCACCAGTGGCGAATACATCCTGGGGGGACACCATGTCTCCGAACTCAGCGATGACGATCTGTCGCACATTCGCAATCAGCTCATCGGCTTCATCTTTCAGTCGTTCAATTTAATCCCGCAATACACCGTTCTGGAGAACGTCCAGATTCCGTTGCACTACCGCCCCGGCCGCCCCGCGTTGTCGTCGCGCGATGTTGCTCACTGCGTGAAACTCTGCGAGCAAGTGGGGCTGGCCGAACGCATGGATCATCGCCCTTATCAACTCTCCGGCGGACAGCAGCAGCGCGTCGCCATTGCCCGAGCCCTGGCCAATGACCCTGAGATCATTCTGGCCGACGAGCCGACTGGTAATCTCGACTCGAAGACCGGCGAAGAGATCATGGGGATGCTCAAGAAGCTCAACCGCGAAGGCCGCACCATTCTGATGGTCACACACGAACCCGACGTCGCCGCTCAAGCCAAACGCCAGATTCACATGAAAGATGGCCTGATTGATTTTCAGAGTTGAATAGACGCCATTCGGCTTGAGGGCTTGCTTCCATCAGGCCGAACCGGTGATCGATTTCAAATCGGCACGGACTTCCGCATAAGTCTGATCGAACGCGAGCGCCGCCGGATCGGGAGTCACGCCCCAGCGATCGCACGCCGCGCGATACAACTCCGGCCACCAGTTGCGATGTTGAGTCAGCCCCTCATCGAGGTAGCGCTGCCACTGGCTGAGGATCGTCGACCAGCAGCGGTCGCCATATCCCAGCGCCGTGTTGAGATCGGGGAACTCGGTGACATACCACTTGCGGCCGATCTGCGAGTGCAACACCTCATCCGCCCAATCGAAATCCTGAATCAGCTTGGCGAGCGGCATGCCCGATTCGGTCGCGACTTCCCACTCGTATCGTTTGCCGGAGCGCGGCATAAGACCTTGCTCGATGAAGTACAACACCGCGTGTCGATCGCGCGGTCCAAGCTGCGTGTTGAGATTCCGCGACCAGGTGAAGTTGATCGGGATGCTCGACCAATCGATCCCCAGGCTGACGAAGCCGACTTCGCCCAGCATCGCGTGCCGTGCCTCATCCCACAGTTGCCGCGACATGTCGCGGTAATACTTCCACGGCTTGCCCGACGTCTGATGAATAATGCTGGCCATCATCTCCGGCACGTCGATCTCGCGCAGCCGCTTGTAGAACAGCATCAGAATCTTGTCGCGCGGCGAGAACTGTTCGTCGTACAAGAACGCTTCCGGGTTCACACCGCCGTTGAAGGAATCCTGAAAGCGAGCGTCCCGTTGCGGCACCGGATCGAACTCAAACGGTTTTGAAGAAAACATTGGCCGCACTTCAACCGATGTCGCCACTTGCCGACCGGACAACCCGCCTGCCGCTGTCAGGCAATCGCCGAGAGAGACCACCCAGCCGAGTGTTTCCGCAGTCGTCTCAAACGCTGCGGTCGCCTTCCGACCGAATTCCTGAAGATCGTGCAATTCCAACAGTGCAAACCGAGCAACCCGTATCGAGGGAGCATCCGCCAACGGATTCGTGGTTGCCATGTAGCTCTCGAACGAGTCGATGAGTGCCGGCACCAGCACGCCATACGCTCCCCACAGCAATGCCTCCGTTGTCGGAGCACACAGCACTTCGTTGCACAACAACTCCAGAGCCGGATGCGGCACCGCCTCCAATCCGAGCGGCGGTTCGCGCATCTCGCTCACGCGAGTCCGCAGCGCCGTCACATGCTCGGCACACAGATAAGCGTGGTGACTGAACGCGGTCTTGAGTTCGTAAAGCGGCTCGGCCGTGATGCGCGCGGTCAGCAATTCAAACAGCCGCTTGAGGACGTAGTGGTTCCGCTTGTGCCACGTCACGCACTCCTCAACCGACATCCCCGGCCGCTGAGCCGCCTCGAAATCACACACACCCGCCAGCGGCGGTACGCGAGAATTCAAAGAGTGTTCTGACACGATGGTTGGGCTCATTCGTCGTCTCGCTTCATTCGTCGGGCACCTTTATTTCCAAAGGGGCAAGTGGCTGATGCAACTCCCAAAATCCACCGTAGAGTGGACTAACCCGGATTATTCACGGGCCGAGTAGATACCTTCGATTCCGAAAGTTGTTGCAGTTGAGTCAAGTTTCTAAGAACACAATTTGGGAACACTAATCGACACTAATCTTCGCTAATCAACCACAGTCTTAGTGTCATCAGTGTTGAAGAGCGTTAATTAGCGTTCCCTTTGTCTGCCGGTCTAACACTTTCCATGGTCTAAGAACCCAACCACGACAAAGCCGGAAGAACCCAAGAATTACACTTCCGGCAAGATCCACGGCTTGCGCCATTCCGTGCGACCACGCAGCGCGTTGGCTTCGGCATCTCCGACGAATGTCTCCGTCGCAGGATCGAGCGTTAGCTTGCGGCCGAGTCGCGCGGAAATGTTCCCGGCATGACACAACACCGACGCCGGATGGCCGATCGTTTCGAGATCGCAGTACGGCTTCGCTCGCGACTTGATGCAGTCGAGGAAGTTCTGAACGTGCGGGCCTTCGTGACTGTCCCCTTCCCCCTTCGCCAGCAGCTTGCCCCCCTTTTCGTAGGCCGCCCACCGCGTATTGCCCAGCACGATGTAGCCCTGATCGCCGAACAACGCCGAGCCTTCCGACTCGCCGAGATAGTCATACGGAGCCCACACGCGCATCTCGTAAGTCAACAGCTTCGGATGCTTGCCATCTTTCACGTCGCCGGAGCCGAACTCGTAGTTGACCTGCATCGTGTCGGGGAACTCTTGAGCGTCATTGAAATACCACTTGCCGCCGTTCGCGTAGACCGAAGTCGGTAGGCCGAGCGGTTCGTCCTTCTGCACCTCACACGCCGCCGCGAGCACCGCGACCGCCATGTCCAATCGGTGTACGCCGTCGTTCCCCAGATCGCCGGTCCCGTAGTCGTACAGCCAGCGCCAACGACCATGAAACCGATTGATGTTGAATGGTCGCTTCGGAGCTGGTCCCATCCACATCTCGTAATCGACGCCAGCCGGCGGAGTCCCATCGGGAGGAAAACCAATCGGCCCCTGCTTTGAACTCTCCCACGCTTTCGCCACCACGCAGCGGCCGAGCTTCCCCGTCTTCACGAACTCGATCGCCGACTGCATCCGCTCGGTCGAGCGATGCTGCGATCCCATTTGCACGATCCGCTTGTGCTTCCGCATCGCCGCGACCATCCGCATCCCCTCGACGATGTTGTGGCTGTCGGGCTTCTCGACATACACGTCCTTCCCCGCCTGACAGGCCAAGATCGTCGGGATCGCATGCCAATGATCCGGCACTCCCACGACGATCGCTTCGATCGACTTGTCATCGATCAACTTCCGAAAGTCGCTCTCTCCGCGCGGCCGCTTTCCCTGCAACTTCTCCGCGCTGTCCAATCCTTTCGGCAACTTGTTGGCATCGAGGTCCGCAATCGCGACGACTTCGACCGACTTGTTCGCGGCGAACGATGCAATCAACGACGCCGCTCGTCCGCCCGCCCCCATGATGCCGACACGCACACGCTCACTGGCCTGTGCCTTCGCGACTTGATCGAGATGCGAGAGCAATAATCCCGAAGCCACGGCGGCGGATGAACTCTGCAAGAACGAGCGACGAGTTTGCGGCATGATGGCAGCTTTCATGGACGAGAGGGGAGTCGATGGAGATCACCTCGAAAAGGTTGTTTTGATTGGCACCACAGTTTTACGAACTACGCGCGCTCGACCGTCACGACGTCATCAATCGAGATTGCTTCTGACAGTGCGTGAAGTCCGCTACCCGTGGAGGTCTCGCACAAAAGACGCAGCTTGCCGTGTTGGCTTTCGCGGTTGTCGGGATAGCCGACAAGCAGCCGTCCGTCGCGAGTCGTGACGCGCAGCAAATGGGTCTCTTCGATCCCCGGCAAGCCGTCATGCACGAGCGCCGGAAAACGGCTCCAAGCCCAAGCCCACAGCGTCCCTTGCGGATCGACTTGCCCCGCGATGTTCAGCCAGTCCTGCTCGGCGTGAAACAATTCCTTCCACGGCGCGGCAAGACACCAGGGCTTGAGAATGTCCGCGATCCATGTTTGTCGCGAGGTGACCAGATCGGCAAAGGTTGAGTCCATAGTTCTCGTTGATTTCGGCAGGCGAGCGGGCCGACGCCCAATGGCACTGACTTTAGATTTACCGTGATTGGCACAGGTTTTGCGCAATACTGACTCCCTTTGAAAAGGAGTCAGATTGGCATGGAAGCGAGTCGTCGTGTGTGGTCGAGTCCGCAGCAAGAGGCGGAGTTTGAGCGGGCGTTTCAGCGAGTGCAACCGCTCGTCAATTGGCAGGAACTCGATCAGGAATATCCCCTGAGAG
>JBJXEX010000354.1:0-11295 GCA_046156195.1 Planctomycetaceae bacterium
TCGAGATGATGGCCGTCGGAGCCAGCCGCTTCGACCTGGACCGCTTCGGAGCCGGGGCGTTCCGCGCGAGTCCTCGGCAAGCGGACTTGATGATCGTGGCCGGGACCGTCACCTACAAAATGGCCAGCCGAGTGCGGCGGCTCTACGAGCAGATGCCCGATCCGAAGTATGTGATCGCGATGGGAGCCTGCACGGTCGGCGGCGGCCCGTACTTCAAGTGGGGCTATCACGTCGTCAAGGGGGTCGATCTGGTCGTCCCGGTCGATGTGTACGTTCCCGGCTGCCCGCCGCGTCCGGAGGCTCTGCTCGAAGGGATCATGCGGATTCAAGACAAGATCAAGGCCCGCAAGCTCGGCAAAGGGATGACCGAAGTCCTCCCCGTACCACACCACAGCGGCGTGGCGGCCGTGCCGAGTGTGTTGAATGTTTGAGGGCGTTTCATCGGTCGGTCAGAGACTCAGGAGCTCCCATGCAAACCTTGAAAGTCATTGCCGTAGTGGCATTGTTTGGATTGGGAGCATGGTGGCTATCGCGTCTCCTCGGTTCGATTGATCGAAATGATCGACCAGGTGGCCCGGGGAGTGGAGCGGACAATTCGGCCAGCATCGATTATTGAGGGCAAGATTATGGTCACGATGCAGATTTCGGTTTCCGAAACGACCGCCGAGTTGCTCGCACAAACCGTTCGCGATCGGCAGTTCGCTGATCCGAGCGAATACATCGAAGAACTGATTGAGGCCGATCATGCCGAGAACCTCGACATCGACCCGGAACACAAGAAATGGCTGATGGAGCAAGTACGAGAATCACTGAACGACGATCCGGCCGACGCCATTGAAGTCACGCTGGAATACTGGGAGGCGAAGCGGCAGAAATTGGAGGCGATAATTGCCGACAGAGCTAAGTCATGAAGCGGCGCATTGAAATCATGCCGCGAGCCGACTCGGACATCGACTCGCAATTTGTGTTTCTGGCCAAGCAATCCAAAGCGGTTGCGAGGAAGTTCTTGAACGAGGTGAATCGAACAATTCAAACCATCGGCAAAAACCCGGAATCGGGAAGCCTCGCGGAGACGGATGATCCTGACGATGTTGGATTGAACGTGCGAACTCGACCGGTGGAAGGTTTTCCGAGCCATCTGGTGTTTTTCATTGCGACACCCGATGGTGTGAGAATTCAACGGGTACTCCATGCGGCCCGGCGAATCACGGCGTCCATGATTCATGGTGATTGAGAAGATCGTAACAACAGCGAATCAACGAAATGGTAAAGCCTCGTCTGTATCTGGAAACGACGATTCCCAGCTACCTGACGGCTTGGCCGAGTCGCGATCCTTATGTCGCGGGACAACAACAAATCACGAAAGACTGGTGGCAGCAGCGCAAAGATGACTTCGAGATTTACATCTCGCAATTTGTTTGGATTGAGGCCGCTGCCGGTGATCCCGATGCGGCTGAGAAACGACTCGACGTGTTGAAACCATTTCCAATGTTGGATGCCAACGAGGCAATGGAACGGCTCGCGGCGGAAATACTTGAATTGAGAGTGATTCCCAAGAAGGCCGAACGCGATGCGGCACACATCGCGATTTGTGCCGTTCATCAAATCGATTACCTCATGACTTGGAACTGTGCTTACATCGCCAACGGAGAAATCATCAAGGTGGTTCGAAAGATTTGTGCCAAGCACGGTGTGGAATGTCCTGAAATCCATACGCCAGCCGAACTGATGGGGATTTAGCCATGTTCAGAGACCACATCGTCGAAGAAGTCCGAGCGATTCGGGAGCAGCTTGCTGCTGAATGCGACTTCGATATTCACAAGATTTGTGAGCAGGCTCGACAAGAGCAGGCGCGGTCAGGTGCGGTAATCGTGGATTTTTCTCGGAGGTCAACGAAAGCCGCCGAGAACGAATCCTCCGAACAAAAAGTTGAACCTGCGAAGGCGGTCGGTGCCTGAACGAGAAGAAGATCAAAACGTGTTTTGCAGCGTCTGTGAAAGGTAAGTGATGAGCGCGATTCTGAAGATCAGCGACCTGCGAGTCGCCGTGGATGGCAAGCCGATTCTCAAGGGGGTGAACCTGGAGATTCGGCAGGGGGAGATTCATGCCTTGATGGGGCCCAACGGGTGCGGCAAGAGCACTCTGGCCTACGTCGTCGCCGGGCATCCGAAATACGAAATCACCGGCGGGTCGATTGAACTCGACGGCGTCAACGTGCTGGAGTTGGACCCCTGTCAGCGAGCACGGCTCGGCATCTTTCTGGCGTTTCAGTACCCGGTGACGATTCCGGGCGTGAAGGTCTCCGACTTCCTGCGTCACGCGGTCTCGAACGTCCGCAATCCCGACCGCAAAGAAGGGGAGGGACTGATCCCGATGAAGGATTTCCGCAAGGAACTCAAAGACCGGATGTCCGAGATCGACATCGACAGCGAGTTCGCTCGGCGCTACCTCAACGACGGCTTCAGCGGCGGCGAGAAGAAGCGGATGGAGATTTTGCAGTTGTCGCTGCTGCGTCCGCGGTTCGCGATCCTCGACGAAACCGACAGCGGCCTCGACAGCGACGCCGTCCGAGCGGTCAGCGAAGGGATCAACAAACTTCACGGCCCGCACATGGGCGTGCTGATCATCACGCACCACGAACGCCTGCTCGAATTCAACAGGCCGAGCTTCACGCATGTGATGCTCGCGGGAAAGATCGTCGAAACCGGCGATGCGTCCCTCGCTCACGACCTGCACGCCAACGGCTACGCGGCGGTGCGGGAGCGGCATCCGGCGGAGGCGGCGGAAGAGAATCAGCAAACCAAACCGGTAGTAGCAATGTGAGCGACGAGCTTCTGAGGCCGAATGATGCCGAAAACGCACCCATTCGAAATTGAATTTGGACACTCAGCGCAAGGCGATTTGGCCTTCTTTGATCGAAAACTGCGGAGAGAGATTTTTGAGAACATCAGCGTCCATCTTCGTTATCAGCCAAACAAAGAAAGTCACAAGATCAAGCGGATGCGTCCAAATCCGCGAGCCGAATGGGAACTGCGATTGGGCGACTTTCGAGTCTTGTATGATATCCAAGAGGCGGAGTTCGTCGTTCTTGTGAGAGTTGTCGGTGAAAAGCGCGGCAATAAGTTGTTCGTTCGCGGAGAGGAGTTTCACGACCATGAAAGTGATTGATCTACTCGAAGCGAAAAACCACTTGGAGCAATACGCGGAGGAGTGCCGTGAAACGACGGTTGTCGTCGCGATCGATGGACGCCCGGCGTTTGAGTTGACCCCCTTGAGTTTCGATGACGACGACAACCTTGTCGAAAACTTGATTCTGCACAACCCGGACTTTCAGGCATTTCTCGACCGGCGAGCAGACGAAGACAAGAAGCACAAACCGCTATCACTCGAAGAAGTTCGCAAGCGGTTGTTGGACGAATAGCAATCAGACCAGAACTGAAGAAATCGCCACTCGAGGCGAGGAGTTTGAATCATGAGTACGGACCTAGCAGTTCAAGAACGTGAAGATCAAGACGTCGGCGTCGGCGATTACCAATTTGGGTTCCACGACCCCACGGACAAGTACGTCTTCAAGAGCCGCCGCGGGCTGGATCGCGAGATCGTTTATCAGATTTCCGAGATGAAGAAGGAGCCGAAGTGGATGCGGGATTTCCGCATCAACTCGCTGGAGACCTTCTTCCAAAAGCCGATGCCGCATTGGGGGGGTGACTTGGAGGAGATCGACTTCCAAAACATCTTCTACTACATGAAGGCGGCGGCCAATTTGGAGAAGAGTTGGGAAGACGTCCCCGACGACATCCGCAAGACCTACGACCGGCTGGGCATCCCGGAGGCCGAGAAGAAATATCTCGCCGGCGTGAAGGCGCAGTACGAGTCGGAAGTCATCTACGGCAGCTTGCAGGAAGACCTCGCCAAGCAAGGGGTGATCTTCACCGACACCGACTCGGCGTTACGCGATCATCCGGACCTGTTCCGCGAATACTTCGGCAAGATCATTCCGCCGAACGACAACAAGTTCGCGGCGCTCAATTCGGCCGTGTGGTCGGGCGGGTCATTCATCTATGTGCCACCGGGCGTGAAGATCGAATTCCCGTTGCAGGCGTACTTCCGCATCAACTCGGAGAACATGGGGCAGTTCGAACGGACGCTGATCATCGTCGATGAAGGAGCCTCGGCGCATTACGTCGAGGGCTGTACCGCCCCGACTTACAGCAGCGATAGCCTGCACTCGGCGGTGGTCGAGATCATCGTCAAACGGGGTGGCCGGTTCCGTTACACGACCATCCAAAACTGGTCGAACAACGTCTTCAACCTCGTCACCAAGCGAGCGATGGCCTACGGTGATTCGCTGATGGAATGGGTGGACGGCAACCTCGGCTCGAAGCTGACGATGAAGTATCCCGCCATCTATTTGATGGAGCCGGGTGCTCGCGGCGAGACGCTGTCGATCGCGTTCGCTAACAACGGGCAACATCAAGACGCCGGAGCGAAGATGGTTCACTGCGCTCCAAACACGTCGAGCCGAGTCGTCTCGAAGAGCATCTCGAAAGGGGGCGGCCGAGCCAGTTATCGCGGCTTGGTTAAAGTCGAAAAGGGAGCGACCAACTGCAAATCAAACGTCGTCTGCGACGCCTTGATCCTCGACAGCAAGAGCCGCAGCGACACCTATCCGTACATCGAAGCCGAAGACGACCAGATCTCCCTGGAACACGAAGCCAGCGTCTCGAAGATCGGCGAAGAGCAGCTCTTCTATCTGATGAGCCGCGGCATGACCGAAGCGGAGGCTTCGGCCATGATCGTGACCGGTTTCATCGAGCCGCTCGTCAAAGAGCTGCCGATGGAATACGCCGTCGAAATGAACCGGTTGATCGAACTGCAAATGGAAGGCAGCGTGGGGTAGTCAGTAATGCCTGCGAAGAACATCCATCACGACTCGGTCATTCAAGCCTTGGAAGCCGACGGCTGGACGATCACGGATGATCCGTTGCGAGTGCCGTTTGGTGGGCGAAACTTGTTTGTTGATCTGGCTGCGGAGCGACTCACAATCGGAGCCGAGCGAGGCAACGAGCGGATCGCGGTGGAGGTTCAGAGTTTCTTGAGTCCGTCGCCGATGTTCGACCTGGAACATGCACTCGGTCAGTACGGGTTGTACCGTGTGGCGATGGGTGACGCGGAGCCGGATCGTGAACTTTTTCTGGGCATTTCTGATCGTGTTTACGAACAGCTTTTCGCGGATCGATTTGGAAAGTTGATTATCGAAAAGATGCAGGTGAAGGTCTTGGTCTTCGACGAAACAACTCAAAGGGTTTTGCAATGGATCAAGTAAGTCGATATCGAGAGATCCTTCGGCAAATCATCACTCAATACGCGAGTTGGTCGTCGTCTCGCGATGACATCCGCAGCGAGGCGGTGATCGACACGGATCACGATCATTACGAAGTCATGAGTGTTGGTTGGCAGGGTCGGCACCGAGTTCATGGCTCGGTCGTGCATCTCGACATCATCAACGGAAAGGTTTGGATTCAGCACGACGGCACCAATCGGCCTGTTGCCGACGAGTTGCTTGAGGCGGGAATTCCGAAAGAGGACATCGTTTTGGGTTTCCAGCCGCCCGACCTGCGCAAGTACACGGACTTCGCGGAGGCTTAAGACAGTCCAGAAATTGTTCGCAATCATGTACGTCACCGCCGAAATCATCCACGAGGTCGAACAGCGATACGGCACTCCGGTTGAGATCGCACGGGAGTACGAGATGACTCCCGAACAACTCGACATCGTGCGGTTGGGGCAAAAGCAAGGACGCTGCCACGACGTGACGCTCGTGATCGTCGATGACGAGCGAGACATCGTGGTGATTCGCAAGCCGAGCTATCCGGCGGGAGCGTATCGCACGCCGTCCGGTGGGATTGAGCCGGGCGAGTCGTTTGACGACGGCGCAATTCGAGAGGCGAAAGAAGAAACGGGATTAGACATCGTTTTGGAGAACTACTTGATCCGAGCCAATGTCCGCTTCCGCTGCGGCTCCGATGTGATCGACTGGACGACTCACGTCCTGCAAGCTCGCCCAACCGGTGGGACTTTGCAGCCAATCGACACGAAGGAAATCGTCGAAGCTCGAAAGGCCACGATCGCCGAAATCATCGGTTCGATCCGCGACACATTGCTTGCGACCGGCTCACCGGGATTGAGATATCGAGCGGAGTTAGATGGGTTGGCGATTGAGCTCATCGAAGGGAAATTCGTTTAACCGCAACGCTCAGAGGAGCACGTTGCGATTGGCGGCATGATGGAAATTGTGACAACCCTGCTGATTGTGTTTGCGATTTCGGCGGTGCCCCTCGCATTCGCCGGGTCCAAACATTATTGGATTGCCGTAGTCCTGTACCTGTTCTTTGCATTCATCGCGATGAGCGCGATGATGAGCTTGGCGCTCGGATTCTTTCTGGCCTCTTTGGCGATTCTGATTCTTCTGCGAACATGCTGCGTACGCACGAGCCGCGTCATCAGTGTCATGAGTCTGTGGACGTTCGCGTTGCCAGTCGCCGGAATGTTTTCTGGCGCTCGTGAGTATCGAGAGTTGCGGGAGAAGTATCCGATGGAATCGCTGTCGGAACGATTGGCCTATGAACCACTCCTCTCCGATTCGGAAAAGTCTGAAGAACTTCGTGCGCAGGAAGACATCACGACTGTTCCGCATGTTTGGCATCGAGATCCCGATGATTCGCATCGCGCGGAGCGACGACAAAGGGTTCTGGAAGACTTCCACTCGCTGACGTTTTCGCAGTTCGTTTCCAATTTCGGCTTTGGTGCCAGTCGCATGACCGAAATTCAACGGCACTTCATCAACTACGAGCCTTCCGAAGCGCGTCCCTTGGAACCGTTCCCTCAACGGCCACGGCAACAAGTTCCGCCAACCGCCATCCAAAACCCGCTGCTGACAAACAATCTTGAAGACGTTCGCAAACTTGGCGCGTTGCCGAGTCAGGTGGAGGTCGTCCAGCAATTCACATCGGACTTGGCTTGGGCTTATGTTTCTTCACGACGGCAAGCCGCTGGCTTTCGGGCTCACCGACTGATTCAGGTTCCGGCACTCCATGGTGACGCGCCGGATGACTGGCAGATCTCTCGTCTCGACTTGGTCAGCCTGCTGAAGTTCGATTCGCCGCAGGTGTACTTGTCGGAGCATTTGCCGCGCATGGACGAGTTGCGGAACGCGGAGACTCGGCCGGTGGATGAGTTCGAGCAGCGGGGGTTGGAGCAACTGCGCGGTGGCGAGGACATCGTCGTCGATCAGCAGCTCAACATGATTCGCATGGTCGGAGCCGTGCGGGCAGCGAAACAGTGTCTTGATTGTCATTCGGTGCGGCGAGGTGATTTGCTCGGTGCGTTTTCGTACCTCCTCGACCGCAAGCAGCCGCTCCCGCCGCCGAAGGTCGAAGCCAAGCGGGTGTCGATGCGGATGCCGATCAGCGATTGACGGTGTACGATGCCGTGGGGAGGAGGAGTGTTGGCAGCAAAAAAGACTGACACCGTCTGTGACGGGCGAATGACTTTGATGTTGGAACCGGCCGAAGAGGGAGGCTTTATCGTGACTTCGCCGCTCGATCCAGCGCTGATCAAGGAAGCTGAGACGGTTGAAGAAGCGTTTGAGATGGCCTATGACGCGGCTCAGGCACTCAAAGCTTCGCGAACGACATTGCTCAAGCGGCTGCGAACGATGGGACTCGCGGAGCCGTGGGCGGAAGGAGGTCAAGCATGAGCCAAGCGACCACGCGATTTCTGGCCCACGTCCCGGCCCAACGACTTCGTCGCGCCGAGAAGATTCTCGAAAAGCTCGGCCTGACCCCCGCCGATGCGGTGAACATGTTTTTTGCCCAAGTCGAAATTCGACGCGGGCTGCCGTTTGAAGTGAGCATGAAACCGAAGTCGCTCCTTTCCGCTGATGAACAGGCAACCGTTTGGACGGAGGCGTTTGGTGCGTATTGAACCTCAGACTGGAGAAGTTTGGTTTGCCGATCTTGGGATGATCGAGAAGAGTCGTCCGGTTCTTGTGTTGGCCGTGCCACAACCGACGGATGCTCGCGCTTTGGCAATCGTCGCCCCGTTGACTTCACAGATTCGAGGTCAAAGCGGCGAAGTGCCACTTGGCAAGCCGCGATGGCTGCCCAAAGAGTCCGCCGTAAATGTTCAAGGTCTCGCGAACTTTGATCACAACAAACTAACCCGTCGGATGGGAACACTCACCACCGAACAGTACGCCGCCGTCAAGGCGGCAATTCGTGACTTACTCCAACTGTGAGTATTCGAGACGAGATCAAAAAAGCATGACAGCAATGATTACGAATTTTGAAACAGTGACCGGCTTTAATCGCACGGCGTTTGAGGCGTTCCTCGAATCGCGGGACGAACCCGAATGGATCGTCGATGTGCGTCGCAAGGCGTATGAGCAGTATCAAGATCATCTGGCCGTGCCGCTCGACCCGGAGGAGTGGAAGCGAGTGGAGACGCGCACGTTTCGGCCAGATCAATTTCATGTCCGCTCTGAACCCTCTGAGTCGGCGACGTTTGGTTCGCTGATGCAGGATCGGGCGGAGTTCGCCGGGATGGTGACTCATGTCGACGGGCACACGACGCGAGCGACGCTCGATGAGAAGTATGCCCAACGAGGTGTGTTGTTCGGTGACCTGAGCACGTTGCTGGTGGAACATCGCGAGAAGCTGGAACCGTACTTCGGTAAGCGCGGCGTGCCATCGCGACGAGATCGGTTTACCAGTTGGCATGGGGCGTTTTGGACTGGCGGGACGGTGTTGTTCGTGCCGCGAGGTGTGTCGATCGACGAGCCGCTCAACAGTTTGATCGGGTTGAACACGGCAGGGGCGGCGGACTTCAGTCACACGCTCGTGATTTTGGAAGATGGCGCGAGTGCGACGTTGCTCGAAGAAACATCGTCGGCGACGACGGATGCGGCGGGACTGCATGTCGGAGCGGTCGAGTTGATTCTGGGGCGAGAGGCTCGGCTGCGGTATGTTCAATTGCAGAACTGGAACGACAAGACTTGGCACTTCGCACATCAGGCGGGGCGAGTCGAATCCAACGGCATGTTGCAGTGGACGGTCGGCGGACTCGGAGCCAAGGTGGCTCATATTCATCAGGACGTGCATCTCGACGGACGCGGGGCTGAGGCACAGGTCAACGGCGTGACGTTCGCGACGAACCGGCAAGTCCTGTCGTACTACACGCAGCAATGGCACAACGCGCCGGATACTCGCAGCGATCTGCTCTACAAAGACGTGATTCGCGACCGTGCTCGCGTCGTCTGGCGAGGCATGATCAAGGTGGCCCCCGAAGCACAGAAGACCGACGGCTATCAACGTAACGACGCGCTGATGCTGTCGGATGCTTGCCGAGTCGATGCGATCCCCGGTCTCGAAATCGAGGCCGATGATGTGCGCTGTACTCACGGCGCGACGGCCGGTCGTGTTGATCGCGAGCAGATTTTCTACTGCATGGCTCGCGGCCTGTCGGAGTTCGAGGCGATGCACGTCATCGTTCAAGGCTTCTTGCAGATTGTGTCTGACCGCATCCCAGTTGAGTTGGTCCGCGAGACATTGAATCAGGCCGTCGAACGAAAATTGGGGATCGGCTAATTGTGGCGCACGCGGCTCGCGTGCGAGGATTGGTCGGTCTCATCCAGAGAAGAAACTCATACCAAGAAAAAAGGAGGCGCACGCGGGCCGCGTGCGCCACAGGACATGTTTGAACGAGTTGCTGCTGTCACTGAAATTCCGCCGAATGGGCGGAAGTCGATCATTGTGGATGACGTGCCGGCCTTGTTGGTGCGTGTTGGGAACGACTTCTTCGCCGTTGAGGATGTTTGCTCGCACGACGGCCAGCCGCTGACGGATGGGCCGGTCGCCGACGGCGCGATCACCTGTCCGCGTCACGGAGCGAAGTTCGATCTGAAGACCGGCAAGGCGGTGTGTATGCCGGCGACGCGCGGGATTCAGACGTTCGCCGTGCAGGTACGCGATGGCGACGTTTTCGTTGGCCCGAGCGGTGACGAGATGCCGGCCGCGCCGATCGTTGCGGTGCCGGCTCAGGTTATCGCAAGCAGCCACGTCCCGGTCGTCTCTGCCGCTTCGACGAGCGGCGATCAAGTGCCGACTCCGGCACCTGGAGCGGACGACGACATCCGGCTCATCGACGCGTTGAAGCAGGTCATCGATCCCGAATTGATGGTCAACATTGTCGATCTGGGGCTGGTCTATTCGGTCAATCGAGACGATCGAAAAATCTATGTCGAGATGACACTGACCAGTCCCGCGTGTCCGGCCGGGCCACAGATTGTGCAGCAATCGAAGATGGCGCTGGAGCGATTACGCGACGTGGATGAAGCGGAGATCAAGTTGGTGATGACTCCGCCGTGGACGCCGGATCGGATGACCGACGAGGCGAAGGATCTGCTCGGCATTTTCTAACACCTTGATAGCCGCGTTCGCCAGAACGCGGGCTTGCCTCCGCAGAACACGGGGTTTCAAGCCCGCGTTCTGGCGAACGCGGCTACATGAAACTAAATCGCTCCGACGTGTCCCGCTTCAAAGAGTCGCGCATCGACTTGGCGGCGACAGCGTTCGAGTGCGGGGGTCAGCACTCGCGTGTGGGGGATCGTGCAGACGTATTCGCAGATTTCCCAGACGTCCTCTTCGGCGGTCATCCAACCCAGGTGATCGAAGCGATGCAGATTGACGGGACGTGAAAAGGTTCGCAGCGTCTTCTCGCCGGCGGTATTGAAGTAGTGCTCGTAGTACGACATGACCAATTCGCGGAGCGTGCGATAGACCGGCTCGCGGAATCGCAGACCGGCGAAGTTTGACTTCGCGATGGCTCCCCAACGGCCGTGTTCTCGGAAGACGGCGAGGAAATGGTCATCGTCGCGGATCGCTTCCAAGTCAACGATCAGCGGCGGAACTCCGTTCGCGTCGAGCGCGGCGGCGGCGAACAAAGCTCCCTCGGCGCAGTGAGCCAGACGGTCGCGGATCACGCGGCGCGGCGAGCGGCAGGCGGTCTCGTGGTGATAGCTGACCTCGTTGTCCAGAAACGCTTGGATCTTGGCGGGCCGGTCCAAGCTCTTGAGCAGTTGGAGTTCTTCCGGTGAAAGGCTTTCATTCATGAACTCTCCCTTGGCAATGACGAATCGCTCGTCGGTATTAGCAGGACAGCGCCTGTTGTAGCCGTCCGCTGCGGCGGACCAGAACGTGGGCTTGGACCTCCCGCGTTCTGGTCCGCCGCAGCGGA
>JBJXEX010000355.1:0-5639 GCA_046156195.1 Planctomycetaceae bacterium
GGACTGCGGCAGCCTGCTGCCGCTTTCCGTCCAACAGCCTGCTGTTGGACGATCTCGGATATCGAATCGCGCATTCTTCGGCAGCAGGCTGCCTCAGACAAAGCGGCAGCAGGCTGCCGCAGTCCAAAGCACTACTTCATCGGAACTTCCCACGTTACGTCGGTGCCGTCGTCTCGGACATAGTGGACTCGCAGACGCAAACCGGCGAGGTGCTGGAATTCCTCGCACCAGTCTCCTTCCAAACGATTTTCAAGTTGTGCCCACTCGGCCAGCACCTGCCCCTCGGCATTGAGCAGTTCCGCGCGAGCACGTCCCTTCGCCATCGGCAACGGGCCGCTCCAAGTGACTCGGCAACGCCCCGGCTCTGCGGCAACCACAATCTGCTCATCGGCAGCCACAATCTGCTCAGGGGTTGGAGTCGCATCGGCCAGCTCGTTCCAAGACTTTGAGTCGTCCCCGGAAGCATCGAACTCAAGCGGCGGCCCGCCTCTTCCTTTGCGACGGAAATATTCAAAAGCCGCGTGCCGTGCGATTGTGATTGCGTAGCCAACGATCAGCCCCTGGCCTGTGGGGTCAGGAAATCCCTTGATCATGAATCTGCGGTCATTGAGTTCGACTTCGACTTCAGAGCGTCTCATGGACTCTCCTCTGTTTTTGAAGGGTTGAGGCATCGCACCAGTTCAAAAATAGTCACGACAGGAGAACAAGGCTTTGAAGCCCCAATTTGCGCACGGAATTTTTGAAAACTCAGGGCAGTTCTTTCGACCGCACTGACTGCCAGCAAACGCAAACCCTTCTGACTTCAGAATCAACTCGCGAATCGCCGGATTTACGCCTGAAATTGCCGGCCACAAAGAATGCGAAAGCACGACATTTCTCGCTGACGCCGACACCTCCACCAGCCGGAACGCGCTAGCGTCCGGTTCGAAACGTCACAGGCCGCTCGAACCGGACGCTAGCGCGTTCCGGCTGATTGGCGATCCCCGTTTGTCGGCTTCAGTGAGAAGTGTCGAAAGTACGCCCGATGAATGTCATCCAGGACGGTGACGTCTCGGTCGTTGAATCGCGTTTGCAAACCCTGTTCGTCGGCCGGAGTGATCATTCCCGTCCCTTTCGAAGGTGCGTCCAGGAAGCGATGAAGTGTTGCGGTCCTCGCGCGGGGCGAGCAACACAGCGATCCTTCACATCACTTGAGCACTCGCTTGTTGCGCATCATTTTCGCGAATCGCCAAGATTTGCTCCGCTCATCCTTCAGGGATCGGAAACCAGTTCCTTCAACGCCCAGTCATCGACGGCTTCACTCGGCCTGCCGAGCTACCTACCCCACAGGCCAGAGGCTTCGGCTTGTTTCTGTTGGCGGATGATGCCGATCATGCCGTCCCGTTTTGGGTCGGAGTTGCCGTCGGCCGAGTCAATCTTCTGGCCGAGCCAGTTGCGATAGACCGTGCGGCCTTTCTCTTCACGAACAGTCGCGAACTTGCGGCCGAGCCAATCGCGATCGGCGGATTGAAGCCGGAGATGACGAATCGCTGGGCCTGCCTCGGCAGCTCAGCAACATCCTCGACACACCGCATCCTTGCAGCGGCCGAGTCGGCATCGCCCGGCATCACATACACCGCTCGCTCCATTCGGCGCGTCTTTGGCCGAGACACCCAATCGCGGCGGCGGCTGATCGGCCAAAGACGAGGTTGCTGACCAACAGAATGCACAGGGTTCAGACGTGGCGCGACGTGATGTGAGACTCCTTTGTTTTTCGGGGTGATGAGGGTGAACGCTCTCAGTGACTACGAATGGAGAGCGTTTTGAAGCAGTCGTCCTCGCTAACGCTGCGGGTTGCTTTCGCTGCGGCTTCGCCGCGCTCAGGCTGAGGAAGTCGTTTCGCGTGCCGACAATGTGTGAAGCATTGTTTTCGTGGTCCAGCGCAGGAATCTGATCAAGCCCTGTCGAACAATGCGAGTTGAATCAGCAATGCCGGTTGCATCTGGGGTTTCAGTGGATCTGTGGTGACTTGTCGATGAACTATGACACGCTGTCGGATTTTCGCGTGGCTCACAATGTTCTCTGTTGGGCCTATTTCCGATCTCAAGGACAATTCGCGAACGCCACCCTGAATCCATCGCGGAAACTGAGTGATCCCGACCTGCTTGCAAATCGCCCCGTTGAGTCAGATACTTTTTGAGCGACCCGTCGCTGGTGTCATCAGAGGTGTGATGGACCATTTTCTCAGGGAGTGCAAAGTTTCCATTCCTGAGTGCTGATTTCTAGTTTGCGCCCGTAGCTCAATTGGATAGAGCGTCGGACTTCGGATCCGAAGGTTGGGGGTTCGACTCCCTCCGGGCGTACTCCACAAAACTCCGGGGAAATACGGTTTTCCCCGGAGTTTTGTGCGTTTCTGGCCTCTCGCTCATTTCGGATGAATCCGCCGAGAAGGTGACAGGCGTTGACTGCAAATCACTCGAAAAGTCAGTCGGAACTGCCACCAGAACTGCCACGGCAGACGGTGAGAAAGTCTCGGCCCCGGCGGCCATGCGTTGCCGGTTGTCGTTCGGTTCCGATGTTGTGGAAATCTGAGGCAGCGATTCAACCGCCCCTTGCACGTCCAGCAAGCGCGGGTCCGTGTAGACGTTCATCGTGAGGTCGATCGAACTGTGACGCATCGCCGCTTGAGCGACTCTCGGCGAGACTCCGGCCTTGCTCAACATCGTGCCGAACGTGTGCCGAAGAGCGTGAACATCGACCGTGCGGCCTCGGTCGTCGCTCTTGGCGATGCCGGCCACGGCTCGGTCACGTTCAAAGACTTTGCACAAGTCATCGGGGACATTGAAGAGTTTCGTTGTCGCGGAGTCGGTCGAATCCCCCCGGCCGAAAATCGACAGCACGTTGCGAGAATCGGTCCCTGCGTTCGCCAGCCACTCCCGCAGTTCGTCGGCAACCTCACGGCGAAGCGGAATCGAGTTCCCTTGGCGGTTCTTTTCATCGGCGGCGTTCAACCGGACGTGAGGGAAGGCAGCGTCGAGGTCGAGTTGTCCGACCACCAGCGAGGCAAGTTCGCTCTTTCGCAGCCCGGTTGTGACGGCCAGCTTGTAGATCAACTCCCGCTCTTGGCCGAGCCGTTCCTGTTGAGCGATGAACTCCGGGTTGTCTTTCAATCGTTGGCGGGCACGATCGACAGCGTCAGGGAGTTCATCGAACGTCAGCGGCTTATAGCTCCACGTCGCTCCACGTTTGCGTTTCCCGCGTCCCGATTGACCGGTTGGATTCCGCGTCACCGTCTCACGTCCGTACTCGGCCAGCGGTCGCAGGCGAGCCACGATCAGCAACCGCGACAACTCCACTTCGGTCAGTGCTCGGCGTTGCCGTCGTCGGTCGGAGCGTTCATCCGCTCGGTCGAGTTTCGCCAGCGGGTTGAACGGCAGCCGGTCACGCTCAACACACCAGTTGCAGAAACTTCGCAGCGCGATGAGGTAACTGTTGCAAGTCCGCGCTCCCATCGCGGTCTTGTCCGGTTGTGCCTTCGATTGTTGTGCGAGCCAGCGTTCGACCGCTTCGGCTTGCATGTCCGGCAGTCGGCGGAGATTCAATTCATCGGCGACTCGTTGAATCAGCCGCTCCGTTCCGCTGACGTGAATCTCCGACCGCCCGGCCGCTTGCATCGTCGCGATGAATTCGGCGAGATGATCGGCCAACGCCGTGTGCTGATGATCGACCATCGCATTCTCGGCGGTCGTGATGATCCCGCTCCGCACCTTTTCGGCTCGCTTCTCAAGTCCGGCCAGCACCGCCCGCGCCGCCGTTTCGTCTTTGCAGCCCGTGGCAACGCGCCGAAGATGTCCGTTGCCGTCGCGGTAGTCGGCGTAAAAAGTCGGCGTCTCGACAACGATGCGTTCCTGCCCGGCGAACTTCCCTTCGCTCGGCTCAACGACAGCAGCCGTCCGCGTCTTACCCTTCGGCGTTGTCCAACGTGCGAAGCGTTGCCCCTTGCGAGCAAACAACTCAGCCCCGACCGGTAGCGGTTTCGTCGAGGTTCGCTTGAAGACGGTTCCCATCGTCATTTCCCTTTTCGCTTCGGCTTCGATGCCGGTCCCAATTCCAGGTTGAAGAATTCGGCCAGCTTGTCGGCGGCATCCAGGTGGATCGTCGATTCGCCACGGGCGAACTTCATCAGGCTTTGACGCAGGACGCCCGTTTGCTGTTCCAGCGTCAGGAACGGTATCCCGCTGTCTTGAATCGTTTGTCGCAGTAGGTCGGTTATCGGCGTTCGTTTTGGCATGATGTAACACAAACTACAGACTCGTCGGCAGAACTTCAATCCCGAACGATGTCCCGCAAACAACGCAGGTCATCTTTCAACGCGCCACGTCGGCCCCGTGGCCCTGTTGGTCCGATTGCGATGTCGCGGCGGAGCGACTCGTACCACAACACGGGATTGGCAACGCGCACTCCGCCCCCCGGTTTCAAATCGAACGGCTCGACCGGCAGACTCCCCCCGGCGTTTTCAAACCACGCCACCAACTCGGCCGCTTCGGCGTTCCATGTCGCGGGCGAGTCCGCCGGCCGAGCCGAAGTGATCGGCGGGGCGAATACCGACAACACACGATCGACAACTGTCCGCTCGGCAGCCGACAGCCCCGCCGAAGGGATCGGCGACGGTTGCCATTCGCTCGGCACGAACGCCGCTTGCGAGTCCGCCTCAGTGGTCGCTTGCGTGACGGGTTCGCCCCACAGCGTTTGCAATTCGGCGAGAATCGCGGGATCGGTGGCAGGCATACCGGCGGTCTCTTTCTGTTTTGAGATGGTCGCCCGATAGGGTGTTAGACCATCTCACTTATGGTCCCTTATGGGATATGTGAAGTGGGCTTCACGCATGGATGCTGGAAAACTTCACTAGCCCTAGTGAAGTCCACTTCACGCATCAGTCCGCCAGATTCATCAGCGGTTGAACGCGATAGACGTTGATTCCGCGTTCCATTCCGCCTCGGAAAACGACGATCAGCAAGCCCCGCTTCTCCAACTTGGCGACGGCATCGACAACCGCTCGCCGAGTCGTGCCAATCCGCCGAGCCACGTCCGTCATGGATGTTCGGACGATTCCATTCTTCGTATCGCGCCACAGCACGATCCACGTCAGGGCTTCGGCCCGTGTCAGGTCCGCCAGCGAACAATCCACGAAAGCGTTGATCGTCGAGAACCTGTCGCCGGTCGCTCGTTTCTTCGGCTTGCTCTTCGGTGAGTTGTTCGCGGTTGCCGGTCGAGGATTCATCGGCGGCAGGACAGAACAGCCCAGCAATCGTTGCGGATGTTCTTTGCTCATCAGTTGTCCCCCCAATCGTCAACGTCTTCGCGTCCCATTGGAGTCTTGGCCCATAGTTCGGCAATCGCCGATCGGAGCTTGCCCGGTCGCTCGCCGTTCGATGTCACGTTGCCGGCGTCGATCGGCGTGAAGCGTTGCAGCGGCTTATCGAACGTCAGCCGCAGGTCGAGGCATTCACCGTTGCGGCTCTTGAGATGTCGTAGGATCACTTCCGAGTCCGCAACAGGCGTGAGGATGAAGGCATCGTCGGCCCCGAATTCCAACTCGCTCGATTCGCGGAACGATGCCAGCGACAGCCCTTCGCCGGAGTAGCTCGACCGGCCTTGCT
>JBJXEX010000357.1:0-27648 GCA_046156195.1 Planctomycetaceae bacterium
GGTCTTCCAATCTCTTGCGGTGCAACGGTAACACCGCAAGAGATTGGAAGACCGCAGAGTCGGAGTTAGTTCTGGCACAGCCCTTAGTGGCGCAGGCGCTGATAATTGATTCGATAAACTTCCAACGAACCGGGGAATGAGACGCCGGTCAGCACGAAGTCGAGTTCGATGTTGGGTGTGGCGTTTTCTTTGACCGCATTGGAAACCAAAATTTCGTAGGCTTCTGCCGTGTCTTCGCCGAGCTTGCTGGCGACGTTGACTTGAGGCCCGGCCAGACGCGCGTTGCCGACCTTCAACGTGCGACCGTAGCCGATCCCCAAGCACAGCAAGACTTGATCGGCGGGTTCTCGCCCCGTGTTGTATTCTCCACAGGCTAACTGCATGGCCACCGAGCAATTGATCGCGTCGCCGAGATCGTCAAACCACAACAACATGCTGTCGCCGATCACCTCAATGACGACTCCCCGGTACTCGTCGATCAGCGGACGCAGCAGTCTGTGCGAGTGATAAATGATTTCCAAAAAGTGCGCGATTCCCAATTCCGCGGCGCGGCGCGTAAAGCCCGCGAGGTCGGTAAAGACGATCGCTCCGTCAGCACCAAAACTGTCCAAAATCTGTTGATCGATCGCTGCTCTGTCGGACTCGCCGCTGGCTCGTTCTTCGATCAGTTGCCAGAGCGGATGCTGCTCGGTCGGAAAGTATTTGAAGGACATGTGATTTCTCTTTGGTAGCCACGCTCGCCAGAGCGTGGGTTCGCCTGGGAATGCTCCCATTCTGGCGAGTGTGGCCACGGATAAGTAACCCGAAGCGTCAGCGAGGGCGAGCGCTCCACAGCGTTCGGAATCCGGGATTCTCGCGTTCTTTATCGCTCGCCCTCGCTGACGCTTCGGGTTACTTATGCCCTGCCGCTCGCCCTCGCTGACGCTTCGGGTTACTTATGCCCTGCCGCTCGCCCTATCGCAACGCCGCACCGAGTTTCGCCGCGCAGGTGTCGATGACCGACTTCACGGCGGCATCGACTTCGTCGTTGGTGAGCGTGCGGTCGTCGGCCCGGAACGCGACGGTCAATAAGTACGACTTCTTGTTGGTCGGGATTTGTTGGCCGCGATACTGACCACCGAACGACACCCCGTCGAGCGACAACCCGGCGGCCGAGCGAACGATTGCCACCAATTCGTCCCAAGTGGTCGATTCATCGAGCACGAAGTTGAGATCGCGAGTGATGCTCGGAAAGCGCGGCAACTCGGCAAATGTGGGGACGAGATTCGGAGCGGCTTCGAGCGTCGCGAGATCCAATTCGGCGGCGATCACAGCGTCGCGGAGATCGAGCTTGTCGGTCACCTCGCGCGACAGTTCGCCCAGCCAGCCGAGCGGTTGGCCATTGAGCAGCACCTCGGCACCTCGGCCGGGGACGAAGTGAGGTTGATCACTCGGACGCACGGTGACGATCGACTGCGGATTGACTCGGCGGGCAAGTGTTTCGACGACTCCTTTGGCTTCGACGAATGAGCCGCCGGTGACGAACGCGACGCGACGCGGTTCCGCCGTCGGGACACCTGGCCGAGCGGCGAGATAGACGCCAGCAGTCTCGAAGAGCTTCACGTTGAAGTTGCCATGACGTTCGTTGTCCCGGCGAACGACGAGCAGGCTGGGGATCAAACTTTGTCGCAGCGTGTTCTCTTGCCGGCGCGACGAATGATCGACGCTCAGGCGAGTCGCGCCGCTGACGGGAATCAAATCAGCCAACTCGCCGCTGACGAACGACAACGTGATCGTCTCGAAGTACCCGGCGGCGGTCAGTGTGTCGCGGATGCGATCGAGGACTCGCTCCGTCAGCGACTTCTCGCTCAGTGACAACGGCACGAACACGTCTTCAGGAATTTTGTCGTAGCCGTGAATGCGCGCGACCTCTTCAATCAAGTCCGCCTCGCGCGAGAGATCTCGCCGCCAGCTTGGAGCGAGGTAATGCCGCGTCTCGTCGGCATCCTTCTGCTCGACGGGCTTCAAACCAATCGCCACGAGAATGCGATGCGACTCGTCGGCCGGGATGTCGATGCCCAGAATGCGGCGCAATTGATTCGCTCGCAACGCAACCGGCGGTCGCTCGGCCGCGGGTGGTTGACCGGCCCAGATCGAACCTTCGAGCAGTTCACCGCCAGCGACTTGCTGAATCAACTCGCAACAGCGGCGACTGGCCCAGTCCATTTGATGAGCATCGACTCCCCGCTCGAAGCGATACGACGACGGGCTGTGCAGATTGAGTTTGCGAGCCGTCGCGCGAATCGACATCGACGAGAAATCCGCAACCTCGATCAAGACATTCTTCGTCACCGAGCTGATCTCGGTGTCGGCTCCCCCCATGACTCCTGCGACGGCGACGGGGCGTTCGGCGTCGCAGATGACGCAGACGTCGGGAGTCAGCGTGTACTCGTTGTGGTCGATGGCTTGGATCTTCTCGCCGAGTTTCGCACGCCGGACAACGATTCGACCGCCACGCAACTTGTCGAAGTCGAACGCATGAAACGGCTGGCCGCTTTCCATCAGGCAATAGTTGGTGACATCGACGACGTTGTTAATCGGAGTGATGCCGATCGCTTCCAGTCGGTCCCGCAGCCACTTCGGACTGGGACCGATCTTCACGCCGCGAATCAATCGAGCCACATAGCGCGGACAGAGATCGAGGCACTCGATGGCGACGGATGTGGCCAGTTCAATCGGCTGACCGTTGGAGGTCACGTTGGCAGGCGGGATCGTCAGCGGCTGATTGAAGAGCACACTGGCTTCGCGCGCGACGCCGATGTGACCCAGGCAATCAGGACGATTACTGGTGACTTCGAGGTCAATCGCTTGGTCGTCGCCGTGCGGTTCGATCGACTCGAGGTTGAGGCCAGCCATCATCAGTCGCTCGGCGACCTCGGCGGGCGGTCGGTCGAGTGCGACGTAGTCTTTCAGCCAATTCCAACTGACGATCATTTTGAATTCCAAAATTCTAGCGAGACTTCGCCTCAGCCCTGATTGGATCCTTGACGCGATGGGGCGTAATTGGGGGCTGTTGAAAACTTGGCCTTGCGGGCGGTCGTTGGCGGACGAGAACGGGTGGTTTTCGTGTCGTGGCTTCAGCCCCAAAGGGGCGTGACTCGATAGCCCAGGGCGCTAGCCCTGGGTACGCATCACAACGCAGGTCTTAAGCCCCAACGGGGCGCGACTTGTCTGACGTTCGCACGAGTCACGTCCCTTTGGGGCTTAAGACCAACGTCGTTTCGCCGATCCCAAGGCTAGCGCCCTGGGCTATCGAGTGACGACCCTTCGGGCCTCAAGCGCAACAAACTCCACCCGAACACAAACCATCGTCTCCCAGCCGAACGCAAACCATCGTCAACCCCGCGTTTTTAACTCCACGAGCGTAATCTAAGCGGTGATCCACCAATCGGAAAGCAGCGTCTCACGTTTGTCGCGCACGCAACCCGGCGCTATCTTGCCGTCCCTTTCCAGCATTGAGGAATGTTTCATGGCAAAGAAAAAGGGCGTGGCTAAAGAGCACATGCATCACCACAAAGACGGCAGCCTTTGGGCCAAGGGGCAGATGCTCGACGGAGTCATGGTTGGTTGTTGGGAATGGTTCCGAAAAGATGGGACCAAGATGCGTTCCGGTTCGTTCGACAACGGCGAGCAGATTGGCGACTGGACGACCTATGACAAGCTCGGTGCGGTTTACAAAGTCACGACGATGAAACCGAAGAAGTGGACATTTATGAACGGAGTTGGTGCGGCACATGGCGACTCAGACAGACGTGGCGATCATTGGCGGCGGGATCGTGGGCTTGGCGACCGCGTATCGGTTGCTCGAACGGTTTCCCGGTACGCGAGTGACGATTCTGGAGAAGGAAGCGACGCTGGCGTTTCATCAAACCGGGCGGAACTCCGGCGTGCTGCACAGCGGCATCTATTACAAGCCGGGATCGCTGCGGGCGACGAACTGCCGCGAAGGCCGCAAGGCGATGGAAGAATTCTGTCAGCGCGAAGGAGTCGCCTACGACATCTGCGGCAAGGTCATCGTCGCGATTACTCAGGACGAACTTCCGAAGATGCAGGACATCTTCGCTCGCGGACAGGCCAACGGCGTGCAATGCGAAATGATTGGCCCGGAGCGATTGAAAGAACTCGAACCGCACACGGCGGGCATCGCGGCGATTCATGTGCCCGAAGCGGGGATCGTCGATTACCCCGGCGTCTGTGAAAAGCTGGCTGTTCGGATTCGCGAGCGGGGAGGCGAGATTTTGTTCAACGCGCGCGTGACGTCGATGTCTCGGTCGAACGGGCGAATGATCGTGCAGACGACGGTCGGCGAGGTCGAGGCTCGTTACGTCGTGACATGCGCCGGCTTGCACGGCGATCGAGTCGCGAAGCTCAGCGGTACGCCGGTGGACTCGAAGATCGTGCCGTTTCGCGGCGAGTACTACGAACTCAAGCCTGAGATGCAGCATCTCTGCCGCAATCTGATCTATCCGGTGCCCGATCCGAAGTTCCCGTTTCTCGGTGTGCATTTCACGCGGTTGGTTCATGGGGGCATCGAGTGCGGGCCGAACGCGGTGCTGGCTTTTGCTCGCGAGGGCTACACGAAGCTCGACATCAATCCGCGCGACTTGTTCGAGTCGCTGACGTATCCCGGCTTCCTGCGAATGGCGGCGACTCACTGGCGCACCGGCTGTGGCGAGATGTGGCGCTCGTTCAGCAAAGCGGCGTTCGTCCGCGCGTTGCAACGCCTGATGCCGGAGATTCGTTCCGAGCACCTGCACTCCGCCCCGTCCGGCGTGCGAGCACAGGCGCTCGGCCGAGATGGCAAACTGGTGGATGACTTCGTGATTCTCGAAAACGATCTCGTCGTCAACGTGCTGAATGCCCCGTCTCCGGCGGCGACGGCCGCGCTGAATGTCGGGCGGCTGATCGTCGATAAGCTGGCGGGGCGGTTGACGTGAGTCTTCTTAGACTGTCGCAGAGTCGATCTCTCACAAACAATGTTCCGAAAGGTGCGTGCATGAGACCACCAGTTGTTCTACAGGCTGATCCGCGCGGGTTGCGTCTACCGTGGAGCCGTTCGCAAGGTGCGGACCCGGCAAAGCTGGCTCGACAGATCAGCCGATACGGAGCCTCGTCTCAGGGAATGCCGCCGTTGTTTGCATTTCGGGCGACTGACGAAGAATTGGTGATCAGCGACGAAGTGACAAGAGCCACTCGCATTGCAAAACTGTCTCCTGGAATGAAGGTGCCCGTCGAAGTGATTGGTCGGATGTCGGTTCCTGGTTCCAAGATGCCTACCGTAGGAGATCGTCTGCCATGAATGATCCTGTGCGACAAGAGTTGCTGGCGGTGCTGGCTGACCTGAGTGCGGCCTGTCCCGAAATGCGTTTTGGCCAATTGATCGCCAATCTTGCGACCTTGGCTCGCGGTCTCTCCGCCGAGGATTTGTGGGACACCGAAGACTCCGAGTTGCTCGCCGCCGCGAAGCAGCAGTTGGAATACTTCGTCGAGCGTCATGCGACACTCGTTTGACGACGACGCCCGAATCACTCGCAGCGCAGCAGCGCGAACTTGAGATAGCGGAACTCCGGCATCGGCAGTGGCGTGGGGTGATCGGCGGGTTGCGAGTGCATGGCCAACAGAGTCGCTCGGCGACGTGCTTCGGAAAGTCCTTCTTCGTTCGCTTCCAAGAACGTCTGCGAGTCGATGTGACTGGAGCACGACGCGAGTGCCAGCAAGCCCCCCCGTTCGGTGAGCGAGGCTCCATTGAAGGCGAGCTTGCGGTACGCGGAGATCGCGCGAGCAACGCTTGCTTCCGACGGAGCGAACGCGGGCGGGTCGATGATGACGACGTCCCACTTGCGGCGTTTGAGCCGGGCTTCCTCCAGAAACTCAAACGCATCGACGGCGATGCCGGCGTGAGCATCCGCCGACAATCCGTTGAGCAGCCAATGCGCGTCGGCCGCGTCAATCGCCGGTTTGGCGGAATCAATGGACGTGACATGCTTCGCTCCGCCGATGCCCGCCATCACCGAGAAGCCGCCCGTGTAACTGAAGACATTCAGCACGCGCGAGTCGGCACTCATCCGCCGGATCATCTGCCGGTTGTCGCGCTGGTCGAGAAAGAAACCGGTCTTCTGCCCGCTCAGAACATCGGCCGTGAACTTCACGCCGTGCTCTCGGAATTCGATCAACCGAGATCGCTCACCGATCAGCCAGCGACCTTCGCGGCCGCGTTGCTTGGTCCGTTCTACGACACAACGAACTCCCGCGTGTTGCACGAGCCACTCGGCAATGCCGTCGATGTCCCAGAACGAACTCGCCGCGGGACCATCCAGTTTCAACACCGCGACATCCGCGTAACGATCGCAGACGAGTCCCGGCAAACCGTCACCCTCGCCGTTGAACAGGCGGAAGCCGGTTGTCTGCTCATCAAACAGACGGCGACGTAGCGCGAGCGCATGCTGAAATCGAGCGGCGGCCCAGTCGTCATTGAGCCGCAACGGTTCGTCAACACGGCAGACTCGCAGCGTGACCGAGCTTTCTGGATCGTAGAACCCGACGGCGATCGGCTTGCCGCGAGTGTTGTCCAACAGCACCGCCTGAGTTCCCGGTGGGGCTGGCGGGAGCTCACGCAAAGCATCCACGAAGACCCAGGCATGTCCTCGTTTCACCTCTCGGGTCAGGTCGCGCGAGAGTCTCAGAGTCACTCGATTCGATTGGCTGCGAAGTAGCGTCATGACCGAGTTGTAGTCGTATCGCTGAAATCATTCCTCTGACCAGATTCCTCTGATCCCACCTTCGCGCGGATGAGATCAAAGGAATCTGGTCAAAGGAATGAACCGCATCAGACCACCGCGAACTTCAGGAGCCAGCGAATGGACTGAGTGCGGGAGTTCTCGTTCGACGTGTGGCGGTTCGCGAAAAGGTGGCGAACGGGGCAAGACGCAGGTTTGTTTCCGCTCCATGTGCCGAATGGAATCCCGCTCCGTTGGCCCGGCCGATATCTAGTTCCTCAGATCGAAATGACCTCGCCATTGCGATGAGTCGCGTGCCGTTTGCGAGCGCGGGCCACGGTTCGGTCGTTATTCGTTCGGCATCGGCGAAGTAGCGTCGGCGGCAACGCCTGCCCAGCAATCAATCAACCGGAGCCGCGGGCCGCGCGGTTTCGAAATGATGCCCACGGATAGCACGGCAAACCCGCGGATGTGGAAAATCGCCATGTCTTCGATTACGGGCGGAAGTCTCTCATGCGAGCGTTGTCTTGGTGTCAGTTGTGGTTGCGGAGAGTGCTCTTCCCCCGTCCAACACGAGTTGCTCAAGCGCCTTGGTCACGCGTGGAATGTTTGGAAACTCGGCAACTGCTGACGATCAATTTTCAGTTCGATTACAGCCGAGATGCGAATCACTTTTTTGACGATCCCGCTCGCCGTGAGATTTTGGAACTGGCGGCGGAGACGATTGGCAGTCGGCTGAATGACCACTTGCAGGCGATTGTGCCGAGCGGTTCCAACACTTGGTCGCTGAGCGTCACGAATCCGTCGGGAGCCAGCAGCTTCACGATGTCCAACGTGACGATCGCCGAAAACACGCTGCTCGTGTTCGTCGGGGCGAGGATGATGAACTCGCTGGCAATCGGTGGGCCGGGCGGGTACTCGGTCGCGGGTTCCTCCGAGTGGTTCGATGTGGTCGAGGCGCGCGGTCAATCCGGCGCGTTGAACAATCCCGCATCCGACTTTGGTCCGTGGGGTGGTTCGATCTCCTTTGATCTCGATGCCGATTGGTACTTCGGCTCTTCGGAAGCGGGACTCGGTTCGCAGCAGCACGATTTTCTCTCGGTGGCGATGCACGAGTTGGGACACTTGCTGGGCATCGGCACGGCCGATTCGTGGACCCGGTCGGTCTCTGGCGGATTCTTCCTGGGATCGAACGCTCGTGCCGAGCACCGCGGCAACGTGCTGCTGTCGGGTAGCTCGCACTTTCAAGAAGGGCTGAAGGACGGAGGGGACGAGGCCGCGTTGGACCCCTCGTTACTGGCGGGGACTCGGAAGCAATTCACGAAGCTCGACTTCGCCGCGCTCGCCGACATCGGTTGGGAGGTGCAGGACTTCGTCGGCGGAAGCGGCGGCGCGACACCGGCTCCGGCGACTCATACCCTCTTGATGGACTCTAGCCGCGCGCACACGCTGACGATTCTCGACAATGCGGACCCGCACGATGGCCGCTCACGATTGATTCTGGACGGAGTCGCGTCGGACTTCATCAACCCGACCGGCGAGCTGATCATCAGCGGCGGCTCGAAGAGCGATGTGATTCTGATTCAATCGCTGGAGACCTCATTCGCCGCGCGGATCACGGTCAACGCCGGCGCGGGACATGATCGAGTCACTGCGTCGGCCGTGCGGGTGCCGGTCCATCTCTGGGGCGGCACGGGCCGAGACACGCTGATCGGCGGAACGGGGAACGACACGCTCCTCGGCGGTAACGACAATGATCGACTCAGCGGCAACGGCGGCGATGACTCGCTGGAAGGCCACGCCGGACACGATGTCTTGGACGGCGGTGATGATCACGATTGGCTCAGCGGCGGAGCCGGGAATGATCAGTTGCTGGGGGGACTCAGCAACGACACGCTCAACGGAGGCATTGGCAACGACACGCTCAAAGGGGGCTTCGGCAACGATGCTCTCTCCGGCTTCACGGGCAACGACAGTCTGCTGGGAGAAGCGGGCCGCGACACGCTGTTCGGCGGCGATGGGAACGATCGGCTGCTCGGCGGACTGGATGACGACCTGCTACGCGGCGGACTGGGGACCGATCGCGTCGATGGCGAAACCGGCCGAGACACCCTCTCCGGCGGCAACGGCTCTGGGAAAGAGGCGCGTGATACAGTCGTCGCTGGCTTGAGTGATTTGGCGGACGAGTTGTTCGTCTTTACGGCCGATTGGATCGCAGAAGTCTGACGGCTCGCTGTGGCGCACGCGGCTCGCGTGCGACGGTTCGAGCCTCCGAAGAACACCCAGCCAATTCACGCACGCCCGGAGTCGGTCACGATTGTCACGACTGACGCACGCGAGCCGCGTGCGCCACAATGAGCATGTCCTACTGCGGCGGCAACACATCCGGTTCGATCTGATAGCCGTCCGCCAGCGAGTTCGTGCTGTTGAACAACGCCACGATCGCCAGCACTTCTCCCAACGCCTCGACGCTCAACCCCAGCTTCCGCACGGCCGCCGTGTGCGAGTTCACGCAGTACCGGCAACCGTTCGTCGCCGAGACCGCCAGCGCGATGATCTCGCGAGTGAGCGGGTCGAGCGGAGACACGCGACCGACCGCGTCGGGGTGCATCAGCGCTTTCAGACGAGTCCAAATCGATTCAAGCTGATCGGGATTCGTGGCCAGCACGCGCCAGAAGTTGGGCACGAAGTCGATCTTCTTCGTCTGCTTGATGTCGCTAAAGATCGCGGCGACTCGCGGCGAGGCGGTCGATTCTTCGATCGCAGCGACGGTGGCTATCCGGTCGGACATAAACGCACCTCACATCTTTCGGCGAGCTTTTTTCCCGACCATGAATTGAAGATCCGCTGGCGGACGGAGTCAGCGTCAAAACAGCGACGAAAGTTATCGGCGCAGGCAACGTCCGCCAGGGGCTTCTGGGTTTGAGGCCCAATCAGAAATCGTTCACCGTTTCGCCGCCGTTGATCGTGAACAGTGCCTTCATCACATCGGCATTGATGTTGTCGCTGATGAACCGCACGGTTCCATCGCCGAGGAGGGCGTGGAAGCCTTGCAGCGCGGAACCCGACAACGACTTCAACGGATTCTTGAAGTCAATTTCCAGATCGTCCGGCTTGGTCCAGATGACGGCCGCATCGGGTTTGGCCACGACGATCATGATTGAGTTGCTGGTTCCGTCGAGGAAGTCGCGGATGCGAGTGCCTTGCGGGATATTACCCTCCATTTTGCCGTCACCCTCGAACATCGTCCCTTTGCCTCGCGGAGCGACGTAGCGCGTCTTCCCCTTGGCCGCGAGTTCTGGATCGTGCGGCGAGGCGTAGACCTCCGGCATCTTCTCGATCAGCGTTTTGTTGTGATCGCTGTCCCAAGGCTCATCGAAATGAAACTGATCGTACAAAGCAGAACCTTCCACGAACGGCAGAATGTGAACTCGCCAACTCAGCAGCTTCTTCCCTTTGGCATCGACGCTGGCGGCGGCGGGGAAGCGGTTGTAGGTGTCGTGAAAGTTGTGGAACGCCAAGCCAATCTGCTTGAGATTGTTCTTGTCCTGCGAGCGCCGTGCGGCGACGCGCGCCTGTTGAACGGCGGGCAACAGCAACGCGACTCCGACCGCGATCACGGCGGGGGCCGCCGCGCCGATGTTCCCGGTCGAGACTACATAATGGCTCTCCATCAGCCAGCCATTAGGCGTCCGCGTCGTCATCGTGACGGACGGAGCAAGGTGCTGTTCCAAGTCGGACAGCGGCGGCAGCGGCGGCAGATTGAATTCAATTCCCTGCTGAGCCAACTGTCCCAGCAACACCGGCGAGAACGTGTTGATCAACGTGTAAATCCCTTGCAGCGCGGGCTTGGGATCGGCGAACGAGATGGAGGTCGGCTTCGGCGTCCGTTTGAACGCGGCTTGAATCGCCTCGTGATCGGCCAGGGACTTGCCGTTCTTCGTGCCACTCAGATGGGCGGTGACCAGTTGCGGCGTGATACCGAGAATGAATTGATCCTTGCTCAACACCCAAGTCGGAGCGATCGGGATCGGCAGATTGTTGATCGTGATTCGATACCCGGTTTCGCCGCGTGAGGTGAACTCGTGCAGAGCGATCGGAGCCTGAGGACCAAACTGTGCCAGCACGTTCTTGAGCAGGTTCACACCGATGTCGAGCGTCTTGGCCAGCTTCTCGCGATCGCGGACGCTGGCGGTGATGACGATGCCCGGCACCATCATCCCGGCCGCTTCACTGCCGGAGGTGTAGAAGCTCCATTCATCGCCGAACGCACCCAGCAGATCGTTCGTGAGTGAGAATCCCGCTTGCTGCTCGAATTGGTCCAGCGCCGCCGTCGCTTGATCGCGCGCGCCGGGCTGTACCTTGTCCGCAAAGATCAGCACTTGTTCCATGACATGCGCCAGATCAAACCGCATCACCGAAGCGTCCGACGCATTGGCCGGGATTCGCTTCAGGGAATCAATCGTCAACGGTTTGTCGGGAGTGAGCGCGAACAGTCCCTGCGGCGCACCGTCCGTGACGATCGCGACTTTGGAGACTCCCGCCTCGGCATCCAAACCGGACACGACAGAGATGTGCTTGAGCTGATTCAAACCGAGCGCGTCGATCACCGTCTCAACTTGCGGTTCGGTGATGAGCGGCTTGAGTGTCTGGAGAATTCCGGTCGCATTGATGTGCAGCAGCAACGCCGGACGGGGGACCGCGAGTTCCTTCGAGACTTGCGTCAGCCATTTCGCTGGCTTAGCCGACGGTGCCAAGCGAGCGAGCGTGGCTTTGGTGGTTGCCTCGCCCAGCGTCACGACGAAGTACGAATCCTTGAAGCCAAATCGGACGAAGACTTGTTCATATTCCGGCCGAGTGAATTTCACACCATCAATCGTCTCCTCGACGAACTTGCCCCCTTGCTTGACTCCGAGTTCCTTGAGCTTGGCGATCGCTTCTTGGACTTTGGCCGCATCGCTGCCGGTGTCGATCACGATAGACATCTCCGGGATCGGCTTCGGCAACGTGACATCGAGCTTCGACCAAACAAACGCTCCCGGTTTTGTCGCCAGCGACTTGAGCAGCACCGGCATCGTCTCAACGAGCAACTGCCCCTCCGGCTGATCGGCGGCGGCCTTCTGGACGAGCTTCATCACTTCGTCGCTGAGCTGTTCGACGAACTCCCGCAGCGAGGGTTCCATCATCAGCTTATCGACCCGATTGGTGCTCTTCGGGTCCGGTTCCTGCCAACCGTTCCAGGCGAGAAACACGAGTGCGTCCTCGGTCGCCAGCCGCTCCAACGCCAGCTTACCGACGGCCATCTTGCCCGACGGCGATTGAGCCATCACCGGTGCGGCACTCGTCACCGCGAGCAGCGACGCCAACGCCAACACACAACCTCGAAACCAAGACCGAAACATGAGATGTCTCCTGATGGGGAAGAAACGAACCGGAGCGATTCGGGGCATTGCAGCAACTCCGCCGATGCGGTCAAGCAAGCAGCGATTTCCGAAATTCGCACACCCGACCCCTCATGCCGTTGCTGAGCCGGGGCTACACTCCCGCCCCTTGATGACGTAGCGGCGGGCGGTGGGCCTGCCCATCACTCGACGACTGGCGGATCGCTTGTCGCTCTACCTAAGGACTCAGATCAATGCCTGCGATGAATGCGTTTGGTGCCGAAGCGAACCTCAAGACCAAGAGTGGCGATTGGAAGATTTATCAACTGCGGAAATTGGCTGGACTCGGCGACATCGACACGCTGCCATTTTCGATTCGCGTGTTGCTCGAAGCGCTGCTGCGGAATGTCGATGAATTCGTCGTGACGTCGGAGGACGTGAAGACGCTCGCGAATTGGAACGCGGCCAAGCCGAAGGAAGTCGAAGTCCCGTTCATGCCCGGCCGAGTCGTGCTGCAAGACTTCACGGGAGTTCCGGCCGTTGTCGATCTCGCCGCGCTGCGAGCCGCGATGGTCCGCATGGGAGGCGATCCGAAGAAGATCAATCCGCTCGTGCCGTGCGATCTGGTCATCGATCACTCGGTGCAGGTCGATTCGTTTGGCTCGGCCGATGCGCTGCAACAGAACATCGACCTCGAATTTGAACGCAACGGCGAGCGTTACCGCTTCCTCCGCTGGGGAGCACAAGCCTTCAACAATTTCCGAGTCGTCCCGCCGGCGACCGGCATCGTGCATCAGGTCAACTTGGAGTACCTCGCAAAGGGCGTGCTGACGAAGGACGGCGTCGCGTTTCCCGATTCGCTGGTCGGCACCGATTCGCACACGACGATGATCAACGGCCTGGGGGTGGTCGGCTGGGGAGTCGGTGGCATCGAGGCCGAGGCGGTCATGCTCGGTCAACCGATTTACATGCTCACGCCGGAAGTGGTCGGCTTTGAGTTGACCGGTTCTCTGCGCGAAGGTGTGACCGCGACCGATTTGGTGTTGACCGTCACGCAGATGCTCCGCAAGCACAAAGTGGTCGGGAAGTTTGTCGAGTTCTTCGGAGCGGGCCTCGATCACATGTCGCTGGCCGATCGCGCGACGATTGCCAACATGGCTCCCGAATACGGCGCGACGATGGGCTTCTTCCCGGTCGATGACGAGACGCTCAACTATCTGCGTCGCACCGGCCGCACGGAGAACGAAGTCGATCTGGTCGAGCGGTACTACAAAGAGCAGGGCCTGTTCCGCACGGCCACCTCGCCGACGCCGCGATTCAGCAGCACGCTGAGCTTGGACATCGCGACGGTCGAGCCGTCGATGGCCGGGCCGAAGCGTCCGCAAGACCGCGTGCTGCTCAAGGACATGCAGACCTCTTGGCGGAGTGAGTTGGCGAAGGTCGTGGGACCGGCGGCTCGCGGGCCTGTCAAAGTGGAAGAGACTCAGGCAAGCCGTCAGAGCTACGAGATCAACGACGGCTCCGTCGTCATCGCGGCGATCACAAGCTGCACCAACACGAGCAATCCCAGCGTGATGATCGGTGCGGGATTGCTGGCTCGCAACGCGATTCAGAAGGGACTCGCGAGTAAGCCGTGGGTGAAGACATCGCTCGCGCCCGGCTCGCGCGTTGTCACCGACTACTTACAGAAGTCGGGACTTGATGTGTCGCTGAATGCGCTCGGCTTCAACACGGTCGGCTACGGTTGCACGACCTGCATCGGCAACAGCGGCGCGCTGCCGGATGCCGTCTCGAAGGCGGTCGTCGAAGGGGATCTCGTTGTCTCAGCCGTGCTCTCCGGCAACCGCAACTTTGAAGGCCGAGTCAATGCGCAGGTGAAGGCCAACTATCTCGCGAGTCCGCCGCTGGTTGTCGCGTACGCGATCGCCGGGACGACCGACATCGACCTCACGACGCAGCCGCTCGGCAAGGGCCGCGACGGCAGCGACGTGTATCTCAAAGACATCTGGCCGACGCAGGCCGAGGTCGCGAAGACGATCGAGGCGTCGATGTCGCCGGAGACGTTTCTCAACGAGTACGGCAACGCGACCAAGGGGCCGCCCGAGTGGCAGTCGATTCCGACTTCGACCGGCGATCTTTATGAATGGGATCTCAACAGCACCTACATCCAAGAGCCGCCATTCTTCGTCGAGATGCCCGCGACTCCCGCACCGATCAAGTCGATCAGTGGAGCACGCTGCTTGGTGAGCGTCGGCGATTCGGTCACGACCGATCACATCAGTCCGGCCGGTTCGATCAAGAAGGATTCTCCCGCCGGCAAGTTCCTGTTGGATAGCGGCGTCAGCGTCGCCGACTTCAATCAATACGGAGCACGTCGCGGCAACGACCGCGTGATGACTCGCGGCACGTTTGCCAACATCCGCTTGAAGAACTTGCTTGCCCCCGGCACGGAAGGGGGCGTCACGAAATATCTGCCGACCGGCGAGACCATGTCGATCTACGACGCCTCGCTGAAGTACAAGCAGACCAACACGCCGCTCGTCGTTCTCACCGGAGCCGAATACGGCACCGGCAGCTCGCGCGACTGGGCCGCGAAAGGGACGTATTTGCTCGGCATCCGCGCGGTGATCGCGACCAGCTTTGAACGCATCCACCGCTCAAACCTCGTCGGCATGGGCGTCCTGCCGCTGCAATTCCGCGAAGGGGAGTCGCGCGAGTTCCTCGAACTCGACGGCACCGAAACCTTCGAGATCGCCCTCGACGACAATCTCAAACCGCGACAAGCGGTCGAGGTCACCGCCAAGAAATCCGACGGCAGCGTGGTCCACTTCGTAACGACCTGCCGCATCGACACCCCGGTCGAGGTCAAGTACTACCGCAACGGCGGGATTCTCCACACGGTGCTGCGAGATTTGGCGAAGACGTAATGCAACTTTCTCGTTCTCACGCGGAGAGGCTGCGATTTCTTCGTAGCGGAACTCGCAAGAGTTCCGTTCTTTCCGAGGGCCGGGAAGTCTTGCGACTTCCGCTACGGTAAATCTCCACAGACTCAGAGCGTGTAAGCGAGAGCAAAGCTTGAGAAGGCGAATCTCATGTTTCCTGTCGTCCGAAATTTGATTGTCTGCGAAGACATGCTTCGGCATGGCGAGAACCCAAATAAGATGACGCTGGTCAACGTGATTAGCACTATTCGGCCAATTGATGAGTTTGGGTTCGCGTTGACGGTATCTCCGCTTTGCGTTTATGCCCAACTGACGGAATGCCGTGGTCAAGGAACGATTCGGCTGCGTATTGTGCATTCCGATTCGGGCATGATCGTGTTTCAGTCGCGGGACTATCCTTTGAGTTTCCCCAACCGTCCGCTCGATGTGGTAGGTGTTCCGTTTCGAATTCTCGAATGCACTTTCCCAACTCCTGGGTTGTACGATGCTGAACTGTGGTTTGGCGAAGAATGTTTGACTCAATACCCGATTCGTGTGGAGGAGACTCGTTATGTCAACGAATGATCCCAATGCTGAAAGTCGTGAAGACTCTGACAAGCGTCCTGAAACAAATCTCGGCGACAGCACTCATCAACAATCGAACGTCGATAAGGTTGAGCCGGTCTCGAAGTCGCCTCCAGTCCGACAAGTGCATACAGAGCCGGATTTGATCTTCGATGAGATCGTCGTTCGGGCCTCGACGATCGGCACATCGGTCAAACGTCGCATCCACACGGAACCAGACTTCATTTTCGACGAAATCGTCGAGTCCGCGGCTCCGAAACAAGCCTCGTGACTGATCCCTCCCACGACTGGCGATACGTCGTCTCCCTTCATTCGTCGGGCACCTTCGCTGCTACGTTAGGAATCCGATGGACCGAGACCAGGCGGAGAAGGCGTTGAGCATCATCCGAGGTGTGATTGAACACACGCGCGATGACTTGGTGGCGCGGAACTGGGGCCAGATTTGGATGGTTCTGGCGTTTGTGAATTTCGCAGGTGCGGCGGGCGGAATCTGGCTCGAACGGCGCGAGACCCCCGTGCTCTGGTATGCCTTGGCGGTCGCCGTGGTCGGGTTGCTCAACATCGTTGTCGTGGTCCTGCTGGTGAAACGGGATCAGGGAGTCCGCAGCTATGTCGAGTGGCAGTTGTGGGCCATCTGGATTGCCTTTGTCGTGTTCACGTTGCTGGCTCTGGGCGTCCTGCACCTGACGGACACGTCGCCGCGCATTTTTGGATCGGTGTTCGCCATGAACGGCGGGTTGGCTTTCACGATGATGGGGATCGTGTTCTATCGGAGCTTTCTGTGGGCCGGAGCGTTGTTGGGTGTCGCAGCGATTCTGTCCGCGATGTTTCGAGAGGCTCAGTGGCTGATTCTGGGCGGAGCTTGGTGGCTGGCGACATTCCTTCCCGGATGGCTCGCCTTCCGCGAGCAGAAGAAACGAGAACGCGATGGCCAGCGAACTCAGATCCTCTGACGCTGTCGGCGTCTTTCCCGCCAATGGCGCTGACGATTTGCAACTGGCGGTCTTGGTCGCCGTGCATCACCGTGGCGAACTGACGGCGGCGGAAGTCGGTCAATTGGCGATTGGTGGCGGCGATCTTGGCAACGTGCTCGCTCATTTGGTCGCGGTGGGACACTTGGAATTAAGGGGCACGCGGTACGTCATCACTCAGCCCGGCCGCGAGTTCTTGGACCGAGTGCTCGAAGCGATTCAGTCACAGCTCACGCCGGACGATCCGGCTTACGAGCGTCGCTTTCGCCGCGAGCAACCTTCGCTACCGTTCGAGGCGAATACCGTCTGGGCCGAGGCGGTGTCGGTGAATCTCCGAATTCGACCGGACGCCTTGCGACCGTTGATTCCCTCGCAATTCGAGTTGGATCTGCATGACGGTTGGGCGTTCATTTCGCTGACCGCCTCGCGACTGAAGGATTTCGGGATGGGTCGCGTTCCCAATGCGGTGCGCATGAATTTCTATCAGGCGACTTATCGCGCACATGTCGTCTTCACTGACTTTCGCGGGCGGCGGCTCCGCGGGTGCTACTTCGTTCGGAGCGAAACCAACTCGCGGGTGATGAGCCTGACGGCCAACTTATTGCCGGAGTTTAAGGCGCATCGCTGCTCGACCTATCCGATGCTGATGGCTCGCCAGCAAGATCACTTCTTGTTGAGCGTCGATTCCGGGGCCGATCCGGCCGGCAAAGTGGTGTTGGTCTTGGATACGTCGCGGCCGTTATCGGCAATGCCGGCGCGGTCGGTCTTCGCCACGATCCCGGCGGCTTACGACTACATCGTCGATTTTCATGATGCGTTTTCTTACGACCCGGCGACCGGCGACGTGTTGATCCTGCGCATCGAACGGGGCGAGTGGGAGATTCAAGTGTTCGACCCAGTCGATTGCTACTTGGGCTACGTTTCGGCTGGCCCGTTGCCACCGGGGTCGGCGGAACTCGACAGCGTTTTCTATTTCCGCAACACCCCCTATCGCTGGCTGCCGTTGCTCAAAGAGCGGATCGCTAGTCCCAACGATCAACGCCAATAGCGTGCTCGTTCGAGCTGAGAACGATCAGGGGTCAGGCACCCCCGGCATCATGGCTTCTTCTGCGGGCGTTGTTTGAGCAGCGATTGGAACGCTGGCAACGGGCGGAGTGGGGTGAGGTCCGTGGCCAGGCGGTAGCGATCGAGCGGTTCCAGCGCGAGCGCTTTGAGACAAACCGCCGCCAGCGGTTTCGGGACTCGCGCGTCGATCGTCGTTGGATTGGGGATCTCCCCTTTGCGGACCTTGGCCAGAATCTCGTTGACGTTGAGCTTCGGAGTGGCGGGAGCAGCGGTGGCGGCTCGGCGCGGGACGGAGCCGATCGGGGGTTGGCCGGTCAGGATCGCATACAGGATGGCTCCCAGGCCGTAGATGTCGGTGGCGGGTTTGAGTTCGGCGATCTCACCCCGCGCCTGTTCGGGAGACATGTAGCGCGGCGTGCCGATGATCGCCCCGTCACGCGTCTTTGATTCATCCGGTTCGAGCCGTACCGTCCCTTCACCCTCTTGCGAACGGTGCAGTTCGTCCCGTCCCGTGACCTTCGCCAATCCCCAGTCCACGACCAGCGTTTCCCCGAAGTCACCCAGCATCACGTTCACCGTCCCCGCACCGCCTGAACTGGATGGCGGTGGGGCAAGCGTGGCCTCAGACGCTGCCGCGTTTGCGGCCGTCACAGGGTCTGGAAGGCTGACATTCGGCGACTTACATTCCCGCGCCGCTGTCGTCAGCGATGAAGTCCATCTCTCACGAATCACGGTCACTGCTTCTCACCTCACTTGGAACCTACCGATGCACAAGACTCTGTTAATGACCTGCCTGAGTTTGACGAGTGCCCTGTTACCGCTGACGACAATGGGGGCTGATGCTCCCGCGTCGAGGAAAGATTGGCCGGGCTGGCGCGGTCCCAACCATGATGCCATCGCCGTCGAGAAGGGCTTGTTGAACGAGTGGTCGGGCGATGGGCCACCTGTGTTGTGGACGGCGGACGGTTTGGGAAGCGGCTTTTCGAGCATCGCCATTGCCAACGGTCGCATCTACACGCTCGGACAACGCAAGGAAGGGACTTGTCTCATTTGTCTCGACCTCAACGGCAAGCAAGTCTGGGCGACTCCGATTGGCAAAGATGATCCCAATTGCACTCCCACGATTGACGGCGATCGAGTCTATGCGATGGACCGGCACGGCGAGTTGGCCTGTTGCGACACGGCCTCGGGGAAGGTGATCTGGACCAAAAGCTTTGCGAAGGAATTCGGCGGCTCAGACCCGACTTGGGGCTACAGCGAATCTCCGCGAGTGGACGGTGAATCGTTGATCGTGACGCCCGGTTCGCAGGAAGCGTTGCTGGTTGCGTTGAACAAGAAGTCGGGCAAGGTGATTTGGAAGACGGCGGATGCAAAGTTGGGAAGCAGCGGACATGGCGGAGCGGGTTACTCGTCCGTGCAAATCAGCAATGGGGCGGGAGTGAAGCAGTATGTGCAAATGGTTGGCAAAGGTCTGGTCTCGGTGAATGCGAAGGATGGCTCGTTCTTGTGGACGTACAACCGAATCGGCAACGGCACGGCGACCATCCCCACTCCGATCGTGCGCGGCGATTATGTTTTCGGAGCCTCCGGGTACGGCGACGGTGGAGCGTGTCTGGTCAAGCTGTCGAAAGATGGCAGCGGCGTGAAGGCTCAAGAAGTCTGGTACAAGCGATCCAACGAACTGCAGAACCATCACGGTGGAGTCATCCTGCTGGGCGATCACCTCTACATGGGCCACGGCAACAACCAAGGCCATCCCGTGTGCGTCGATTTCCTGACCGGCAAGGATGCGTGGCGTCCGGGTCGTGGTCCCGGTCAAGGCTCGGCGGCCATCGTGTGTGCCGACGGACATCTCTACTTCAGGTATCAGAATGGCGAGATGGCGCTGATCGAAGCGACGCCGAGCGAGTTCCGCTTGAAGGGGACATTCAAGATCAAAACGAAGCACTCGGAGAGCTGGCCGCATCCGGTGGTGCTGGACGGCAAGTTGTATCTGCGGGATCAACAGAACTTGCACTGCTACAACGTGAAGAAAAGCTGATCGCATTTGCGGAGGACACACTTTGCGACCTTCTGTTCCAAACACAGTTTGGAACAGAAGGTAGATCCGCAGTTGGACCGAGACGTGGCGATCAAGCGTCCGCATCAGCGGCGGTTGTCGCCGGAGTTGGCCGAATCCGCCGCGGCGGACTCGTGAAGCGCGATCGGCCGCGCAGCTCCAGCATCGGCACATTGTCGGCACCTATGAAGTCGGCGAGGTGGACGGTCGGCCGTACATCGCCAGCGAGTACATGTCGCCGGAGCAATGGCAAGACAGCCACGCCGTCGATCGCCGCACGGACTGATGGGCCGTGGGGGTGATTCTGTTCGAGCTGCTGACCGGCGAACGCCCCTTCCGCGCCGAGCGAGACACGAAGCTGCTCATGCAGCAGATTCTGAATGCGGACCCGCCGCCGCCGTCGCAGCTCAACAGCCAAGTCCCCGCCGCCCTCGACACGCTCTGCCTGAAGTGCCTGGAGAAAGACCCGTCCCGCCGCTTCCCCACCGCCGCCGCCCTCGCCCAAGAACTCCACCGCTTCCTCCACGGCGAGCCAATCCACTCCCGCCCCATCACCCAATGGGAACGAGCCAGGAAGTGGTGCCAACGCAACCCAACGGTCGCGTCCTTGAGTGCGGCCGTGGTCCTCGTCCTGCTCACGGGCACCGCCGTGTCTTCGTTCTTTGCTTTCCAGTCCGGGGCCCGCAATCGAAATCTGCTGAAGGAAACAAAGCGAGCGAATGACAAGGCCGACGAGGTTCGGCGACGGTCGTATGCCGCTTAATTGAAGTTTGGTGGCATTACTGAGGCCGGCGCTGTAATTCGTCGCTGTTGGATCTTAACGGGCACGATTACACTTCTTTCTCCTCCCACGATAAATGAAGGACTTCAAATTCATGCCGGTCACATCGTCAACATCCGACCTGCTGCATGCGCTTAACGAGGAGGCTCAGAATCTATTCATCCTGCTAAAAACAATTGACTCGTTTTGCGGAACGTCCGGCAAAGTAAAGCTGATAAACAGCATCGCGCCGGAGTTTTTTGTTGTCGTGCGAGACGCACTGGTTGACTGTGTTATTTTGAGTGTGTCGAAACTCACTGACAACCAACCACGTCACGACCGCAGCGTGACATTAGAACGTCTTATCGACGCAGCGTTTCAGCGACCATCATCGGCGGAAGAAGTCGAAGTTCGAAAGAATATTGACGAACTGAAGCATGTGTGCCAACCGCTCCGGAAACGTCGCAACAAAGGGGTCGCACATAACGACGAAGGCTATGCGACGGGAGTCAAATCCTTGCCTGCCATCTCCGCACGGCAATTCGCGAAGGCTGCGAGTCTGGTGCAGACAATTGTCAACGCTATCCAGCAACAGTTGGGAGAACAGCCGACAGAATTCGATGACAACGCGCGGCGGATCAAGACTGGTGGCAATTTACTGTTGCAGAAGTTGGTGTGGGCGCGTCGGTGGGAACAACAAGAAGAGGCAAAGTACACGGATAGCCGTCTCCATGTATCCGATGCCGAAATCGAGAATACAGACTGGTCCGCAGACCCACCAATTCAGAATTCCTCTCCCACATCCACAAGCTGAACCACGACTGCCACGCTTGCGCCGCCAAATATGTTCCGGTATCAATTAAAGTTTTGTGTCCAATTGTCACGATCCAAGCTCGCTAAAACCTCGACACGCTTTTGCCTTCACGAGAGCAACATTCGCAATGAGTCGTGAACTTCCACTAGACCGAGGTGACTTGGAACGCGAGCAACTGTTGGTTCAGTCGGGTAAGCGATACGAGGAAAGGAAGACCCTCGTGAAACTTCTGCGGGCGGATCGCAGGAATGAAGACGCTTGGGTTGCCTATGTGGCAACATTTTCGAGTTTCGAGGGCAAACTGAAAGCGCTAAAACATGGCCTTAAATCGCTTCCGTATAGTCCTAAGCTCACAGCGGTTCTGCAAGACCTTCACCGGCTAGAGATAAGTGATCCGAGACAGAATCAAAATAGCGCAGAAGTCGCTCTAGCATGTGAAGTGGAACCAGTGATGACCGATATGGAAGATATCGCCCACATGGAACCTGATGAAGCGGAGTTGCCGTATTTGACACCTTATGAAGCGGAACTGCCGTATTTGACAACAGTTGCTGACGAAGAGGCTGCTGCCGCCGACAACATTCTACGGCTTCGGAATGAGACTGCGGCGGAACCGAGGAATGCAGAACTCCGATTCTGCGTCGCAATCAATTTAGTGAGATGTGTGCCCGGCCTTGAGGGAATTAACGGCATTGGCTCAAGTTTTTGGACGTCTATTGCTTCAGTCGAGTCTGCAGACGAAGCGTTGAACAGAAGGCTCGCCTCAGAGGCGCGCGATTGCCTTCCACTTGAAGAAGGATTTCAGACAGCACGTCTCTACCGAGAGGCGGCTTTTCAAGAGCTAAACACCGCGCTTGCAATAGGGTTCACTGATCTTCTCATTGCTGCAAAGGCGCGTTTTCTTTTGATCGCCCTTTCTTTGCAGGAAGACGATCTTTGGTGGCTTTCAAGAGGAACGCACTGGAGTTACAAATCGACACAAGCGCCGATTAAGATACGGTTGCTTCCACTCCGCGCTTTGGCTGACGATATCATTCTGGATACTGCTCGGCATTTGCGTCGCGATCCTCACGACATCCAAGCCATTTCGATTCAAAAGGCTGCCTACGAGTTTCTTGGCAACCAGAAGGGCGTTGGCAAATCGGAGCAGGCGTTGCAACAAGCCCGCAGTATGCACACAGCGGGATTACGAACGAAGAGCTCAGAACGCGAACGGGGTGCGTCGCCAGGGACTCGCCGTAGGAATGATGGTCTCGAACTCGAGGCCACCTCAAAGCAAGTGCTCGAAAAGCTCGGGTTGGAGGCGAGAACGACGCAAGTCACCGGTGACGGTGGAATTGATATCGAAGCGTACGACACGAGACCAATCTTCGCCGGCAAATACATCATCCAATGCAAGGATTGGGAACAACCCGTTGGAGTGACGGAAGTCCGAGAGCTATACGGAGTAATGATGGATGCGGGTGCTATCAAAGGAATCTTGATTTCGACAGGCTCTTTCACAAAGCAAGCCTACGAGTTTGCGAAAGGGAAGCCGCTTGAACTCATTGACGGAGAGATGCTTCGCGGCCTTATATCGAGCCTCGACACGAAATAGCGTGAGTCCCAGAGTCAGCAACACATCCTGCGATCCCAGGTCCACCCGCAGTCCGAATGTCTCGCCGCCCTCTCAGCGGACGAGACCATCAGCGAATCCGTCCACCGGCATGCCCGGCAATTCGCCCACGAATGGAATCTGTAGCACGCTTCTCCTCAGACAATTATGACAGCGCCAACCGACTCTTTATTTGGCGGACGACGTCCCTATCGGTCGCAGCATAGTGAATGCGAACGACGTTCCCTCTGTCATAATGTTTGACTTCGCCCTTCTCCACATTGACGCCTGCCGAATGCAGGGCCAACAAATACGCTCCAACTTGGTGTTCGGCTACAAAAAAGGAAGGGTTGACGGTTTGGATCATTGCAGCGGCTCCAAAAGCGAAATATGTGTCGATTGTTTCCAACGCCGGAACATTACCGGATGGTTCAGAGCAAGGACAATCTGTGTTCTCACAATTGCGCACCACATGGACACCGGAGTTGCGAGCGGAGCGTGAGGCCCTGAGTCTGCTTCACTTCCTGCGAGCCCACGACCAACCGCAGTCCGAATGGCTCAACGCCCTCTCCTCCGACCAAACCCTCAGCGAGGCGGTTCGTCAACGGGCGCTACAGTTCGCTCGCGAGTGGAAACAGTAGAATGGCTGGGCGAGTCACGATGGGGAGCCGGACTGAGGCGTTCGAATCCCCAACAGTGTTCGACAAGCCCTTCGCACTTTTTCCGACCATCGGACGGCGGCAGTGGCTTGGCGCTTGGTCGTCGAAAACCAGGGATACCGAGGAGCAACGGCGTATCGAGTCAATACGGTGAGCGCACGACGAAGCCCCGAAATGCCGGGGTGGATTTGCTGGATCAATCCCATCAAGTGAAGCAGGTCGTGCGTCTTGGGAATCGATTGGCCGGCTTCTTCCAAAAGAGCCTTGAGGAATTTCTCCGAGGATTGCTGGCAAAGAAAACAGATTTGGTCAGCGGCCGACGGTTTGAACCCGGTTTGCAGGCCGGCGGCGACGTGATAATCGGACTCCGCTTTCTTGACCCATTCGCGCGTCGCCTTTTGCATAGAGCGATTTCCCCTTGGTCCGAATTTCCGTTGCGAAGGATTCCTTTTCCCGAATCCGCCATTCCCATTCCGCCGGTTTCCTGACCAACAGGTCCATGGGAAACGGCGCTGGCAATTCCCAAGTGATCTTGACGGACATGTCTAATTCGTTGCGGCAGGGCATGATGACGAGTAAATCGACGTCACTGTCCGCGTGCGGCGTGCCGTAGGCGTAGGAGCCGAAGAGAATGATTTCGTCGGGTCGATAGCGCTCTGCGATTTGTTGCGCGTAACGACGAACCGCGCGCAACGAAATGTTACTCCCCGTCTTGATGAGCGTCGGCAAAACAGGTGTTTTCGATTTGGTCGTCATACCGTCAGGTTAGCAATGGCCATCCCACGTTGCGAGCGGAGCGTGAGACGCTGAGTCTGATTCACTTCCTGCGAGCCCACGACCAACCGCAGTCCGAATGGCTCAACGCCCTCTCCTCCGACCAAACCCTCAGCGAACCCGTCCGCCAGCGCGCCCTGCAATTCGCTCGTGAGTGGAAGCCGTAGTCCGCGTTGATTCAGTTCGTCAGCGTTTCTATTGTTGGTTTCATGCCGACACCTCAAATCGTCATCGACACCAACGTGCTCGTCGCTGGTCTGCGATCAAAACGCGGCCGGGCATTCGAGCTGTTGTCGCTTGTCGGAACGGGAGCCTTTGACATCCATCTCTCCGTGCCCTTGGTGTTGGAATACGAAGAGATTTTGTTGAGAGAACGATCGAGATTGGCGATTTCAGAGTCGGCCGTGCAAACCGTGATCAATTACCATTGCGCGGTGGCAATGCACCACGAGATCTTTTTCCTGTGGCGTCCGTTCTTGCCGGATGCCGACGACGACATGCTGCTGGAACTCGCCGTCAAAGCTGGATGCCGATTCATCGTCACCTACAACTCACGCGACTTCGCGGGGATCGAACAGTTCGGTTTACAGGCTGTGACTCCCGCCGAGTTCCTGAAGCTGATTGGAAACCTGTCATGAGCACTCTGGTTGTTCACTTACCCGAATCACTCCACAAGAATTTGCAGTCCGTGGCGGATCGCGAAGGCGTTTCCATTGACCAGTTCGTCACCACGTCGGTCGCCGAAAAGATGTCGGCTCTCATGACGCAGGATTACTTGACCGAGCGAGCCGCGAACGCCAATCGCGAACAATATGTCGCCGCATTGGCCGAAGTCCCGGACGTCGAACCCGACGACTTCGATAAGTAGCAACTCCACGTTCGTTGGTGGACACCGGAGTTGCGAGCGGAGCGTGAGGCGCTGAGTCTGATTCACTTCCTGCGAGGCCAGGGCCAACCGCAGTCCGAATGGCTCAACGCCATCACCTCCGACCAAACCCTCAGCGAACCTGTCCGCCAACGCGCCCTGCAATTCGCCCGCGAATGGAAATCACCCGGGGTCTGGCACTTCACAATTCACAATTGGCCGACTGGTTCGCCGTGACAACTCGCGACGTCGCGCGTCGGCCAATTCTGAATTCTGAATTGCCAGACCCCTGCCGAAGTTGCGAGCTGCGCGTGAGGCCCTGAGACTGATTCACTTCCTGCGCGACCAGAGCCAACCGCAGTCCGAATGGCTCAACGCCCTCTCCTCCGACCAAACCCTCAGCGAACCCGTCCGCCAACGCGCCCTGCAATTCGCCCGAGAGTGGAAGTAGCCTCGTTTCCAGAAACTCTTTGCCAGAGTCACCCCCATCAATTAGGCTGCGGCCATGAAAACTCTCACCGTCAGTGACGTGACTCGGAGATTTGGACAAGTGCTCGATGAAGTCGAGCGTGAGCAGGAAGAAGTCGTGCTTGTCCGCAACCGTCGTCAGGTGGCTCGACTCGTTCCGGAACCGCCGCACCAAAACGCGCTCGAAGTGTTCGGTGATTTGGCCGGAACGCTCGATGAGAAGACGGCGGACACGCTCGCGAAAGCTGTCAGCGTTTCACGCAAGAGACCAAACGCGACTTTGAATGCGCTGAGGAATCCGTGGGCTTCCTGATTGATACCAACCTCTGGATCGCCGTGGAGCGGGGCCGATTGAGCGCGGCCGACATTCACGCCATCACACGGCAGGCTCCGGTGTTTTTGTTGCCTGTCAATCTCGCCGAGATCCGATTTGGCATCGACCTGATGACCGACAAGAAACACCGGCTGCGAGCAATGACGATGCTTCGCCGATTACGACGCAAGCCGCTGCTGCGCATCACGGGTGAGACCGCGGAAATCTTCGGTGCGACCGCCGCCGAGTTGACGAAGGCCGGACGCGGCTCGGACTTTCGCATCCAAGACCTTTGGCTCGCCGCGCAGGCCATCCAACACAAATGCACATTGCTCACGGCGAACGCCAAGGACTTTGAAGACATTCCCAACTTGAAGCTCATCATCGTGAAGATCCCCTGATGGCCGCGGCGGTTTGGCGCGAGACACACGACTGTGGACTCCGAAGTTGCGAGCGGAGCGTGAGGCGTTGAGTCTTCTTCACTTCCTGCGCAACCAGAGCCAACCGCAGTCCGAATGGCTCAACGCCCTCTCCTCCGACCAAACTCTTCCGCCGAAGGCGGACCGCGGCGGATCCGCCAACGCGCCCTGCAATTCGCCCGCGATTGGAAATGAAGGCGTTGTGGCCGGTCTCCTGACCGAGCCACCTCGCCCGACCGTTCGGTCTCCCCGAACGGTCAAGTCGCGTTGAAGTCGAGGCATTTTTGTCACTCGAACAAGGAGGCCTCCGGTCAATCCGCCGCGGCGGATGGCTCGGTCAGGAGCCCGGCCACAACCGCGTGAGGCCCTGAGTCTGATTCACTTCCTGCGCGACCAGAGCCAATCGCAGTCCGAATGTCTCGCCGCCCTCTCGGCGGACCAGACCGTCAGCAACCCCGTCCGCGTCTTGACGAGGCAACGAGCATTAATATCGTGCGACTTCGTGATTCGGTTCCGGCAGACCTTCAGGAGTGCAGCGATGATTGCGAAGTTGTCCAGTGATCTGCTGTTGGAACTGGATCGCCTGGGCAACCGGCCGTTGGCCGTCGAAGATCCGCGAACGCATCGACGGTATTGGCTGGTCCCGGACGAACCAAACGCTCGACGGAAATCCGCTGGCAACGACGATTGGTCCGATGCGAAGAATGCTCGCCGATTTGAATTGATCGACAAAGAGATTGCTGGAACGCTCACAGCGGCTGAGTCCTCGGAATTGACCAGCCTGCAAGCTCAAAGGGACGACTACCTACGCCGCGTCGCTCCGTTGCACATCGCCCAGACGCGGCAACTCCATGCTCGGTTGGTCAAACTGACTCGAAACAAGCGGTCGTGACGAATGATCCCGTTTTCCCAACCAACGGCTGGCGTATGACAATCTTTTGTTCGCCTGCTCGCTATGTAATTCCGCCAAGGGGGATCGACTGACTGACGATCCGTCGCAGGCATTGCTCAGTCATGAAGTGATCGTCGAAAACGATGGCCAAATCATCGGGCGATCCGCCGAGGCTCGCCGCATCATTCAAGCTCTCAGGCTGAATTCGGCGGAAGCGATTCATTATCGCCGACGAACTCGGCTCGATCACCAAGCCCGACCGAGACGCCCCCGAAGTCGCGTCCCACGTCCGCCGGAAAAACACCGCTCCTCTCGGCACCTCCGTTCTGCCACTCGACCTCGCAACGAGGCTT
>JBJXEX010000367.1:0-12514 GCA_046156195.1 Planctomycetaceae bacterium
GAATTGCTTCCGCCCGATGGCCTCGAAGTCGAATTCCTGGACCGCGATGGTCGTACTCGTTGCGTCGCCACGTTGAATGTGAACGACGTGCTCGTCCTCAATCGCGAGCGAACGAAAGTCGCGTGACACGGCCACTTTCAACGCTCCCACCAACAAGACCAACGCCGCTACGTCAATCGCCAACTGAGCCAAGTACTTCGTCATCGAATTCCCTTTCCTGCTGGAACACACGGTTGATCCAGCACGGAGTAAGCGGGAATCTCGTTGTGGCTTGTTCAGAATTCTGTCGTCACAGAACCGGTCAGGCGTCAGGGCTGTGCCAAGAGTTTCCGCGTCCGTTGCCACTTGGCGGAATCTTCGGGAGCCTTCGACGCGGCGTACAACAAGACGTTGGTGTCAACAAACGATGGCACGGTCATAAAGTTCACCCCGTCGCAAACGGCCAATCGCGTTGAAAGTGAGAGTGTGCGTCGAAATTGGACGCATCGAATATGGAAAGCGTGCTTCGCAATTTGGGCCATCGCGAATGGGCACATCGCACTTGGAGGATGGGCACTCTTGCCCGCCTGGTTCGGCATTGAAGACGGGCATTCGCATGGTGGCACAGTCAGGCGCGGGGCTCTGGACTGCGGCAGCCTGCTGCCGCTTTGGGTTCGGCAGTCTGCTGCCGAAGGACAGTCAGTGAGTGGTCCGACAGCAGGCTGTTGGACGAAAAGCGGCAGCAGGCTGCCGCAGTCCAAAGTCTCCGGTCGTCTCTCCACGCAAATCGGTGAGCTTCCGGTCGCTGCGCGACGCGAGATCAAACTTGTTTCATTGGGAATTCGCCGGTGATCACTGGGCTACTCTTGATTTCGGGCTCGCTTGACGTCCTTCTCGGAAGAGCAAGTGATGTCCCACGCACCGCGTTCATTTCCGCGTAGGTCGTTGTCCTCGACGATGGCCTTTCCGGCGACGTGAACTCGCACCGCAGCATACTTATTGTGGGTGATTTGATTCTTCCGCAAGACCACGGCGTAGTGTCCGTTACCCTTTACTTCGATGCCCCCAAAACGGTTGAAAATGATTTGGTTGTCTTCAATTGTCCCGTGCCCCCAAAACCCCACGACCACGCCCGGCCCCGAGCTGTTCCGGATGCAATTCTTCCGGACGACGACATCGCGGCATTCTTCGAGACAGATGCCATTGTTGTTCTGGAAGAAGTGGTTGTGCTCAATTGTTGCCCGACCCTTTTTATGCACAAACACGCCAATGCCTCTTCCGTCGTGGATGTAATTGCTGCGAATCTGCGGCTGAGTCCCCTCTCCCGTTATGCCGACACTGGCGAGCTTTCCGTCGCTAAGGTCACAGTCGCAAAGTTCCGCCGCCCCTGCCTCGATTTCGACGCAGTAGTAAGCCTTGTTTGCATAGTCCCAGTCCATGGCGGCATCGCGGAGTGTGAGATTGGCAATGCGACCGATAGTCATTCGACAGATGATGGTTCCGCGGCAGTTACCTTTGATCGTGATGTGTTCGCGGACACCGTCGCCCAGGAGCGCCAATGGTTTGTCCAACACCAAGCACTCCTGATACACGCCGGGGCGGACCAAAATCGTGTCATAAGGTGCGGCAGCTTGAATCGCTTCGCTGATCGTCGTGAAGTCGCCACCGCCGTTTCCCGTCACGACCCATTTGCGGCCTCGGATGAGTCGCTCGGTGAGATGTTTGGCCATGATTGCGGTCGAGAATGCATCGGACGGCGCACCCAAACGGAATTGACTAGCCATCGGTGCCTTTAGCTCCGCGTGCATCGCCAACGCCACGCGGAGTAATTCGTGGGACTTTTTGCGATAACGCCGTTGCATCAACATTTGATGCTCGAACTCGCCCCAGGCGGCTGCGGGGAAACGCATCTCGGAATGCTGTTGCCTCAAGAATGCATCAATCAACGTCCAAAGATCGGCAGCGTGTGCGCGATGTAACCCATTCAATGCCTCGGTGTGTTCGTCTTCGAGCTTTGCTACCTGCTCGGCTATGGCTTGCTGATATTCACCCCGCGCGCCTTCAAGGATTTGCTCGGCGTCGATCGTCGCTCGCATGCCGTCCACGAATCGGAACAAAGCCTTCGTCGTCACTCCTGGAGCCAGATGCATGAGCGACACCAACTCGGTATCGGCATCCTTGCGCAGTTGAGCCGTGACTTTCGCACGGGCTGCTACCGAGACTTCCTGGGACGTATTGCGTTCCAAATCCGCTTTCACGTTGGCCAGCGTTTGATCCAGATTGGCCAGTGCGGCTTGATGTGTCCACAGTGCCGGGTGAGTGCCGGCTCTCAACAGCACCAATGCCTGAGCCAACGCTTCCTCGCGGCCCTCCAGTTCTAGTATCTCGTCCGGGATCGGCGGCACACCCGGCAGGGTGATCTGCGGAGCGCGACGCTGCTCGATCTCGATGACCAAGCGATTGAATTCGACGTTCCGCAGTTGCACGTCGGTCGGCTGCACCGTCACGGGTTCGAGCGTGTTGGTCAGGCTCTTCAGCACGGTCTCGATCTCGGCCAGCATCCAACTGGCGTTCGCTAATCGCCGATTTGGGTCGGGAGCCAACGCTTGGTCGATGATAGCATCCAACTTCTTGGGGACGTGCGCGTTGACGGCCGAGGCGAAATCGAAGCGGCCCTGCGGCAATGTGCTAGTTAGTAGTTCATACAGCACAACGCCGACGCTATAGATGTCGGCGCGGTGATCGACCGCACCGGCATCGCGCTGTTGCTCAGGAGCCATGTATTGGAACGTCCCGAAGACCTGGTTGGTGGCCGTGAAGTCACCCACTTCCAGCAGCTTGGAGATCCCGAAGTCGGCGATCCGCACATGCCAGCGACCGTCCTCGGTTCGATCCAGCAGGATGTTCTCCGGCTTGATGTCGCGATGAATGGTGACACGATGCGCATAAACCAACGCGGCACAGACTTGCCGGCAAATCTCCAGTGAGTCGGACACGGAGAACGCGGGGTGGCGTTTGGCCTGCGCAGCCTCTTGGAACCATTGCCGCAGCGTCTGGCCGGAAACCAGTTCCATCGTGATGAACAGCACGTTGCGTTCGGGCCAATCGTCGATGTCGATCGTCTTGACGATGTGCGGATGCCGCAGGTCTTGAGCCTTGGATTCCTTGATGAACCGCTCGCGAGCCTGCGAACTGTTGAGCAGATGCGACTTCATCAGCTTGACCGCGCGCGGCTCACGACTGACGTTGTCGAAGACTTCGTAAACGTCCCCCATGCCGCCCCCCGCGATGTGCCGGACGACTCGGTAACGAGCCTTGATGACGTCCCCCTCCTCCAGCCGCACGCGAGCCGCCGCCGCTGACTGCCGAGCCGCTCCCTCGCCAGTCAATGCGTCCTCATTGCCGGCGGAGGGCGTATCGAGAATCGGAATCGCCGGATCCGGCGGGGGCTGAGTGGGGACGATGCCGGTACTCACGAAACGATAGTCTGTCATGGTGGAGTCTCAGGAAAAACGAGTGAGAAGACGCCAAGCTATCTCACATCATTCTGCCCATCCATCATTCTGCTGACTTTCGGCGAGCAGAATGATGGGTGGGCAGAATGATGTGAAAGCGAAAACAAAGTCATTCCTGGATCTCGGAATCAAGGAAATCCAATGTGGCAAGCTCGGCGGGGGGCGAGTCTCGCGACGAACGACACAGTCGAATTAGAAAGTGTCGGCTTCATTGGGATAAGCAAGAATCACTTCGAGGCTTGCTGAGATTTCACGCGACTGTGATTTTTTGAACGGACGATTCGACATTTGATGGGGCCGAGTGGATTTGGACAACCTGTGAGCGGTGGATGTCGCTCTGTAATATCAGCCACCGTCAGTTAGCCAGGTCGCCGCAACGAGTCACCCGCCATGACCGCCGCCCGTTTTGAGAATGACGAACGCCAACGCTTGCAGCGGCAGTATGCCGAGATCGCGACGCTCGCCGGCGGTCTCGCGCACGAGATCAAGAACCCGCTCTCCACCATGAGCATGTTGCTGGAATTGATCGCCGAGGATTTGACCGGCAGCGAGGCTCAGCGCGAGCGGCGGATGCTGACCAAGGTCCAGACGATTCAGAAAGAGTGCCGGCATCTCGAAGACATCTTGAATGCGTTCCTCAAGTTCGCTCGTGTCGGCGAGCTGACGCTGACGCCGATCGACTTGAATTTCGTCGTGACCGAATTCATCGACTTCTTCTCGGCCGAGGCTCACGAACACCGGGTCGAGATCAGCCCGCATTTGGCCACCGACTTGCCTCGCGTCGCGCTGGATGTCTCGCTGACGCGGCAAGTGCTGATGAATCTCGCGCTCAACGCCCAGCAGGCGATGCCCCACGGCGGGCTGCTGGAATTGCAGACGTTCGCTCGTGACGGCCGCGTCCACTTGGCGGTGATCGACAACGGCCAAGGGATGGACGAGAAGACTCGCTCGCGGCTGTTTGAGGTCTTCTTCTCGACGAAACCCAGCGGCAACGGACTGGGTCTGCCGACGGTTCGCAAGATCGTCGATGCCCATCACGGCGTGATCACCTGCGAAAGCGAACTCGGCCGAGGGACGCGGTTCACGATCTCGCTGCCGCCTGTCCTGTAATGCTCCGGCTCAGACCAAAACTTCGTCGATCGGCTGGCCACCCTGAGCGATCTCGACCGGGCGGTTGTTGTGGTCGGGAACTCGGAGTTCGGGGTCGATGCCGAGGCACCGATAGATCGTCGCGCAGAGATCGGCGGGGCGAACCGGCTTGTCTTTCACAAACGCGGCTTGTGAATCGGAAGCTCCATAAACGGTGCCGCCGCGGATGCCGGCTCCGGCCAGCAGCGAGCCGTAGCAATTCGTCCAATGGTCGCGGCCCGCGTTGCCGTTCACGCGCGGAGTGCGGCCCATCTCGCTGGTGACGACGATCAGCGTCTCGTCCAACAACCCGCGAGCCTGCAAGTCGCCCATCAGCGCCGACATCGTCTGATCGAAGCCGGGCAACTTGTTGTTCTTGAGGATGTGGAAATTCTTCTGATGAGTATCCCAAGCGTCGTAATCGACGTTGACCGGTCCCCAGAACAAATCCCACGTCACGTTGACGAAGCGCACGCCCTGCTCGATCAACCGCCGAGCGATCAGCGTCGAGTTGCCGAACAGCGTGTTGCCGTAGCGATCGACGGTCTTCGGATCTTCGAGGCTGAGGTCAAACGCGGTGCGGAGCTTTGACGAGGTCAGCACATCGAACGCTCGCTGCTGATTGCGATCGAACGAGGCGGTCGCGAGAGCTTGATCGGCTTTGCCCCGTTCATCGTCGATCTGTTGCAGCAACGAACGCCGCGAGTTCAACCGATCGACAGTCATGCCATCTTTCAGCACGCTGTTCGGGAGCAGCGGTGCTCCGCGCACGATCTGCGGATTGCCCGGCACCGGCGCGAATCCGCCTTTGTCGTAGTACGGCATCGACTCGGTCGTCAGTCCATCGAACCGCTTGCCGAGGAATCCGCTGTACGGACCAGCTCGGCGAAACGCCTGGCCCCAGCCGAGCCAGACGGGCATGAAAACGTAATCGGGGAGTTTCTTCTGCCCCGCGCTAAGGTACTCGCAAACGGACCCCATGCTGGGCGGATCGGTGTCGCGCGGGTGTTGATCGGGAGGCATCAAGTCATAGCCGGTGTAGCACGGCAGACAGTTATGACATCCCGCCTTGTGGTTGATCGTCCGAATGAAGGCCGTGCGATGCGCCCATTGCGCGAACTGCGGCAAGTGCTCGCAGACGTCGATGCCGGGGACATTGGTGGCGATCGGCCGGAACTCACCGCGCGTTTCCGACGGACCTTCCGGCTTCAAGTCGTACATGTCCTGAGTCGCCGCGCCTCCGAGCAAAAAGATAAAGATCACATTCTTGGCCTTCGCGTGGCCGACATGTCCGGCCTGCTCGGCCGCCAGCATCTGCGGCAGTCCAAAGCCTCCCAGAGCGGACAAAGCTCCGGCCTTCAGCGTCTCGCGCCGAGAGATCCCATCGCAGCAACGTCGCGGACTTCCAAGCATCGTCAGCATGGTTTGTGACCTTCAAACTCTTGGACGATGTGCCACATGGCGATTGGCCTCACGAATTGCCGGCCGTGCGCTGAGCCAACTCGCGCATCGACGACCAAAACTGCGGACTGACGGGGGTGGCCTGATTTGCACGATCCGCCGCGAGTACTCGCTCTTCGATCGAGTCACGCTCGCGTTGCCGATCTAAGACCGACTCCACGAATTCGCTCACCGAGCGACTACGACCGGAAGCCACTTGAGCTTCCAAGTATCCCGCGATCGGGTCCGGCAATTCGATGGTCAACTGAGTCATCACTGGCTCCTCACATTTCCAAACGAGGCGATCAGTCTGCCCCTGATTTCTTGGAATGTCCAGCCGGCTTCGGGCCTACGACCGTCGCCGCAGGATCAGCACCACGTCCTGGGTCATCGGCCCGATCGTCACCGGTTGCTTCAGGTCATAGGCGAAGTCGTATGTCGCGACGTGTTCGAGTTCCGGGACTCGCGACAGCAGGTCGGACATCTGAGCCGCCGTGTAAGTGCGGTAGTGCATCTCGTCTTCAATCCGCAGGTGCTTCGTCGGCATCCAGACGTCGAGAGTCATGCCGAGGTATTCCATGCGAGCTTTGCGATCGACTCGCTTGGACCACATCCGCGAGTTGACCTGCACATGGCCTCGACGAGCGATCCAGGATTCTTCTTCGTCGTGCGGCCCGCGAGTCGGCAAGAGATGCAAACCGAGAGCGTAGATTCCGCCCGGAGCCAGCGCCGCCGCCATGCACTTCAAATGAGCCTCGGCCGTCGCTTCGGTCGGGAGATGCCGAAACGTGTTGATCGTGTTGAACGCGGCATCGACCGGTTGCTTGAGCCGGAAGTCGGCCATGTCGCCGACCGTCACGCTCTTCGAGAAGCCATGCTTGCCAAGCCGCTTGTTGCAGTAGGCGACCGCCTTCTCGTTGAGATCGTTGCCGCTGACCTTGATCCCCGCCTTCGCGAATTGCAGCAGCAGACGGCCGGTCCCGCACGCCGGCTCAAACACTTTGCGAACCTTGCGAGTCGCGTGTTGCTCGAAGCAGCCGCGCAGGAAATGAAACTCCGCGCGCCAGTCCGAGCCGAACAGCAACTCGTAGTATTGAGGGAAGTCGTAGATGCTGGCTTGGATCGTGTCAGGCATAGGAGTGGCGACTTGCGGTTGTTTCAAGGACATACGACCGCTCCCTCACGGTCGCGGCTCCAACTCTTCACAGCCTTTTCGGCTTACATCGCCGTCCAGATTGCGGCGAGTGTGAGCGAGAGGATTGCGAGCACGGCTCCGACCGTAAAGCGCCACGCCAACGCTTGCTCGACCAACAGCAACGCCAGCACGGCGACGAGGAGTTTGCCAGCCAACGAATCCGAGACCGGCTCCGAATCGTCGCGCACGCTCGATACCGGTGAGTTGGAGTTTCGGACGACGATCCGCTGATCGGTGTCGCTGTCGCGTGACTCGGACCACTCGCGCGGATCAATTCGCCGTGGATCGCTCTCGCGCGGATCGACGTTGATCGCGAATTGACGTGGCATCGGCGAGCGAGTCGGTGTCAGCCCGATGGTCCTCGCTTTGAGCGGAATGGCGCTCGTCACCGGTGATTCGGGATCGACGATTTCCGGCGAGTTACCTGCGGCTAATGCCGTGTCGCTCGCCAATCGGTAGAGGCCGGGGCGAGAGGTGTCGTCGATGATCAACCGCGAGCGGCCGTCGCGGTCGATTGGCGTCAACGATCGCGCGACTCCATTGGGAGTCGTCAGCGTGATGTTGGTCGAGCCACTCTCCACGTCGAGCTGGATCAGTTCGCCGACGAGTGCTTCGCGCGGTTGGAAGCGTCCCGCAGCGGCGTACTCGGTCAGCTCATGGATCAGCGGCACAAAGCCCGCCGCCCAGATGGCCCACTCGCCCCACGTCTCGTCGAGCGATGTCGTCACCAACACGCAGCGACCTCGGCCGAGTCCGCCATCGGAAGATGTCACGATCGCCGGATCGCCGGTGGAGAATCGGAGTGCGACGGCGCGCCCCGCGTCGGGCACCTCCGCGCGAACGAATTGCCGAATCAGCGCGGCTTCCAAGCCGGCTCCGGGATTGCCGCGAAACTCGCGCAGCAGCGGATGCGAGAAGTCGCCGGGATCGAAGCCGAACGCGGAGGGCGTGCCGTCGTCATTCGTGCTGGTGACGATCTCGTTCAATCGCAGCGTCATCAGCCCGCGCGAACCGAACGCGACTTCATTGAGCTTCTCAATCGAGACCGATGGGCCGAGTGACAGGATGACTCCACCGCCGTTCTCCACGAAGCGCCGCAGACGTTCGACGTCCAGTTCCGTCAGCGTCGAGACATCACAGAGAAAGACGACATCGTGCCGGTCGAGTTCGATGTTCGCCAGTTCGGAGTCCGGCTCGATGGTGACTCGCAGCCAACGCGGACTCGCGGCGCGGTCGGCGGATTTCGGAGCCAACGCTTGCTCGACGAAGAACGTGGCCGCATCGCGCGGTCGGGCCGAGTGTGTCCGCCGCGGCGGATTCACCAGCAGGACGCTCAACTCCGAACGGACGCTGAACGGCAGCCAGCGCTCGTTGTCGGCGAGCAGCGAATCGTCTTCGAGTCGCACTGAAAACGAATGCTCGCCCGATGCGGGGGGGGTGAGCGTGAACTCAACCGTCACGTCTTGACCGAGCGGCAAGTCGATCCGTTCCGAGTCTGCAAGTTGATCGTCGATGCGCAACTCGACTCGCCGCGCGGTCAGCGGCACGGTTCCCGTGTTGCGGAGCGTCGCGGTCACGGACATTCCGCCTTCGCCGGACCCGGCCACGAGGATCGGCGGATCGGTGGTCAGGCCGACGATCGCCCCGTTCTCTGGCAGCGCGGCTCCGACGTCGATGAGCACCAGTTCGTCGATCAGGCGGCTCGCCTGCTCTTCCAGTCCCGGCAGGCGAGCCGACTGCCCCACGGCCCAGTTCTCTGCCTGAAAGTCGGAGATGACCACGACCTCACAGCGTTCGTGCGGCTGCTTGGATGCGATCACTTCGGACAGTTGCCGCAGCGTCGCGGCAACATCGCCGCGCTCGAACGTCAACGGCAGTCGGTCGATCTCGTCCAACACGCCGCTGGTCACGAGCGTCGGCTGACGGATCAGCACGCGCGGCTCCGAACCGGCGATGCGTGCCAACGCGAAGCGGTCGCCGGAGGGACTCTGTTTGACGATCTCTCGCGCGATCGACTTGCCGGACTCGAACAATGTTGAGTCCGACTCACTCTCCGCAGTCGCCCCCTTGCGTCCCAGGCTCAGTGACGCATCGAGCACGATGACTCGCAGCGTTGGCGGCGTTTGACGGGCGAGCTTGTCGGCATCCGCCCAGCGCGGCCGAGCGAATGCGAACACGATCAGCGCGAGAATCAAGACTCGCGCCAGCAACAGCAGCAGTTGCTCCAGTCGGGTTCTTCGAGACTGCTTGCGAGCCGCCGCGTGCAAGAACTGCATCGCAGCCCAAGTCACCTCGCGATAGCGACGGCGGAACAGCCAATGAATCAAGACCGGCACCGCCGCCAACGCCAACCAACCCAGCAAAGCGGGACTGGCGAATCCAAAGGCGAGCAGGTTGAACGAGAATGCGAACATCGACTCAAAAGTAACCCGAAGCGTCAGCGAGGGCGAGTTCGTCTGATCGAGACAACGAAAAAGCCCGGCCTGTGACACAAGCCGGGCTGTAATGATTCGTAATCTCAGACCGAGCGATTACTTCTTCTTCTCGGCCTTGAAGCCTTTCTCGAACGCTTTGTCGGCGAAGGCGAGATCCATCTTGGCGTCCCCTTCGGCCTTCTCGACTTTGCCTTTGCAGTTGTTGCAGCAGAAGGTGACCTTCACGCCGGAGATTTCGGCGGTCGCGTCCTTGTTGAGATCGCCGCCGCTGAGCGGGCACTTCTCTTGCTTGAACTGGCCGGTCTGCACGAGCTGATGATTGGCCTTGGTCGAGTACTTGGACTTGTCCTTGGTGAAGGCATCCGGGCAGCCATCGCAGCAGAGATAAACCTTCGCGTCGCGATAAGCGACCGAGCTGTCTTCCTTGGCCGCCTTGCCCGACACCGGGCACTTGGCACCGTTGAGCTTGTCCTTGGGTTTGTCTTCGGCGGTCAATCGCGGCAACATCAGTGCGGCCGCAACCGCGAGAACCAGAAGCGTAGCTTTCGTCTTCATGTCAGCATTCCTTGGGGAGGCGAGACGAGGAGGGAGTTCCCCGCACCAATCGCGGAGAACAACAACGGGGGCAAAGTATCATCGCCCATGAATCGTGTCTGCGCCCACAAGTCGGAAAATCCAACGTGGCTGTCCTTCAAAAACTTCCCTTCTTCATTCTGCTCTCTTGAGGCCGTGAACTTTCACAGCCTCGCTGCGTCTGGCCGTTAAACGATTTGCAGAACCGTGTCCAAGAAATTGCGTCATCCAGAAGCGCGGGAACCACCTCATGACTCGGCCAGTTCGTATCGGAAACGCTCACGGGTTTTGGGGCGACCGCATTGAGGCAGCGGCCGAGATGCTCGCTGCCGAGCCGGACTTGGATTATGTGACGCTCGACTTCCTGGCGGAGGTCTCGATGTCGCTGCTTGCCGTGCAACGGTCGCGCGATCCTCAAGCCGGTTGGCCACGCGATGTCGTCGAGGTCGTCCGTTCGCTGATTCCGTATTGGAGCGGCGGCGGACGGTGTCGGCTCATCACGAATGGCGGCGGCTTGAATCCGTTGGCTTGTGCTCAGGCTTGTCAGCAGGTGTTGCTCGAAGCGGGCTGCGGTGATCGAGTCGTCGCGATTGTCACGGGCGATGATGTTTTGGAAACACTCCGCGCCGAAACGGTCGATGCTCCGCTGCACAGCAATCTCGACACGGGCGAACCGCTGAGTTCCGTGCGCGAACGACTTGTCACGGCGAATGCCTATCTTGGAGCACAACCGTTGGCAGAGGCTCTCGCGCGCGGAGCGGACATCGTCATCACCGGTCGCGTGGCCGATCCGAGTTTGACCGTAGCGGCGTGTGCTCACTTTCACGGCTGGGCCTGGGACGATTGGCCGCGTCTGGCCGGAGCGACCGTCGCCGGCCACTTGATCGAGTGCGGCACGCAAGTCACGGGGGGCATCTCCACCGATTGGTTGAGCGTCCCGAACGCGGAACGGATCGGCTTTCCCATCGTCGAGGTTGCCGAGGACGCCAGCTTCATCGTCACCAAGCCGCGCGGCACCGGCGGCTGTGTGAATGAGCAGACGGTCAAAGAACAACTCGTCTACGAGATCGGCGATCCCGGCGAGTATCTCTCGCCCGATGTGAGCGTCTCGTTTCTGTCGTTGCAGGTCGTCGAGGAAAGTCCCGATCGCGTGCGCGTGAGCGATGCTGTCGGCCGCCCCGCTCCGGCGACCTACAAGATCAGCGCGACTTATCGAGGCGGCTTTCGCGCTGCGGGAGAACTGACGATCTATGGAGTCGATGCGGTCGCGAAGGCTCGGCGTGCTGGCCAGACCGTTCTGGATCGGCTGCGGCATCAGGGCGTGACGTTTCGCGAATCGGTTGTCGAATGTCTCGGCGCGGGAGCCTGCCACCCGCGCGGAACGCCTGCGAACGCGGCCGAACAACTAACCGAAACAGTGCTGCGAATCGCCGTCGCCGATGACTCTTTGGCCGCGGTCGAGCGGTTCTCGCGCGAGCTGATGCCGCTGATCACCGCCGGACCTCCCGGCACGACCGGGTACGCCGCCGGACGGCCGCGCGTGCAACCGGTGTTTCGATACTGGCCCTGCTTGATCGAACGGGATCGCATCACGCCGCGTGTGGATGTGCTCTCCCACACCACGTCTGGCGAGCAGGTCGAAGTCACTTCTGGCGAGCGGGGCGGAGTCAGCCATGACTCGCTGAGCGCCAAGGCGCTAGCCGCCGGTCATTTGCCGCCCCGCTCGCCAGAATGTTTCTTGGGCGACATCGCGACGGCTCGCAGCGGCGATAAGGGGATTCATGCCAACATCGGCGTGATTGCTCGACGTGCCGACGACTTCGAGCGGCTCCTTCAAGAAGTCACCGTCGAACGAGTCGCGGCACATCTTGGCATCGACGACCTGGACCGAGTCCAACGCTTTGAACTCCCCAATCTCGGAGCGTTGAACTTCGTGATTCGCAGAATCCTGGCCAACTCACTGCGAGTGGATGCTCAAGGCAAGACGCTCGGACAATTGCTGTTGCTGATGCCACTGGAGAAGAGTTTGTGAAAACAGGCGAGCGTGATTTGTGTCGATCGTTCTCAATCCAATGGGATGCAAAGAGGAGGAATGTTTCGCGGCTAGAATTTCGGAATCTCTGCTCTGCAAATGTTGAAAGTCTTGTTTTCGTGAGAAGAGTTTTGGATGCGGAAGGCCATGTGCCTTTACTCCGAAGGAGTTGCGTCTCATAGCCCAGGGTTGCCGCGCCTCGCGGCTACCCTGGGTT
>JBJXEX010000370.1:0-40254 GCA_046156195.1 Planctomycetaceae bacterium
TCCAGACCCTGGTGGCGACGGAACCGGACGTGCCGTGGCGAATCGTGCTGGACCGCCTCAACGTGCGCCTCAACGTGCGCCGCGGCGACTTCAAATCGGTCGCCGATTTGGCAGACAAGCTGGCCCATTTTTTGAAATACTTCAACGAGCCGATGGCTCACCCATTCGACTGGACCTATACGGGAAAGCCAGTCTCTCTTTCGTCAGTCGTTCCGTTCTACCCGCCCCACCGCCGTCCGAACCGACTCTCAAAAGTCGAACTGGCTAAACTCGCGTTGTGATGGCAGATCAACTACGAACTGAGGCACTAGGATAACAACTCATCGAACAGCGCCCGGTAGTATCGCATCACGCGGACGGTATCGGTCGTCGCCGGGCTTTCGGACAGGCACCAGCCTTTGTAGTGGATGCTCTTCAGCAGCGCGAACAGTTCGCGGTACGGGTAATCGGCGTCGTACAAATCGTGGATGTGAGTCGTCGAACCGAGCTTGTCTTTGAGCAGATCGAAACTCGTCTTGAGCGAACCATTGACCGTTTCGCCGGGGTTCGAGTTCCAGCAGGCGACGACCTGCGGATGATCGGCGACTTTCAGGATGTCGCGCATCACGGACGGCTTGTTGGTTCCGTTGCCGTGAACCTCGACCCGAATCTCTTGTCCGTGATCGGCGGCGAACTGGCCGCACTCGCGCAAAGCCAGCCCGATCCGCTCGATGGTCTTCTTCTCGTCCTCGCCCTTGTTGAAACCGTTCGGCCGGACCTTCACTCCGCTGCCGCCGATGTCCTTCGAGAGCAAGACAAACTCTTTCGTCAGGTCGATGTTCCGCTGCAACACGCCGTGATCGACGCTGTGATACTCGCACGCCGAGCCGGGACCGACACAGGTCACCTTCGAGTCGGCGAATCGTTTGCGGACTTCGGCCCGCTGCTCTTTCGTCAGCGACGGTTCGACTCCGTGCTTGTGCGTGCTGCGGAGTTCGATCCCTTCAAAGCCCGTCGCCTCGCAGTTCTTGATGAGCGTCGGCAAGTCCCAATCCGCGCCCCACATATATGTCACGATGCCTAGTTTCATCACATTGTCTCCGAGGATTTCAATTTCATGCCGGCGCTCGTAGTGACCCCATTTATGGGGTCAAGCCCGACCCGATATGGAGTCAAGCCCGACCCGATAAATCGGGTCACTACAAGCGATAAATCGGGTCACTACAAGCGATAAATCGGGGCACTACAAGCGATTATTTCACCGCCGACCGTCGCGGCTCGATCCCTAAGACACCGTACTCGAACCGCGTCCGTCCGCCGGCTTCGAGCTGCATTCGCTCAATGGCCAGAGGCAGGCCGGTCAAGGCGGCTTCGTAGATCGGGGCGGTCACATCCCCGTAAGTCAGCAGCAGCAGCACGAGGTTTTTGGAATCCCTTCGCGGCCGAAAGTTGGCCACCTTCGTCGCGAAGATGGCGGCCGTCGCCGCACGAAATTCCGTGTGTTCGGTGGGAGTCCGAATCGTCGTGAGGCCCGATTCGGCGACGTGCAGTTCCCAGACTTCGCAGCGTTTGCGAATCTCGTTGAAGGTCAGCAAGTGCTTGACGATCTCTTGCCCGCGACGGCTCTTGAGTCTCCGAAAGTCTTCTTGAATCGCGTCGATCTCTTCCGCACTGGGGGAGTTGTCGTCGGTGAAGCGTTCGCGCAGCAGCTTCTTGATCGTAGCATCGGGGAGGTTAAACAACTCGGACGCAAGTTGTCCGACGAGATCGCGCTGGTCGAGTGCCTTGTCGCCAATCAGTTCCGCTTCGCGACGCTGCTCGGCGATGGTGGCCCGCTCTTCATCCAATTGCTGACGCTGCTGGACGACGGACGAGACGACTTGCGCGGCGCGCGCCTCGTCCTGTTGAGATTGCTCGCGCATCGACATGTACTGCGCGAAGATGACAATCAGCATCAGGTCCAACAGCGGCACGAGTTGCAGCGTGATCTTGCGGCGAGCGGATTTCATCAAAGACTCCAGCGCGGCTTTGCCTCAGACCAACGTAGACTCACCTGGAACATGTTTCGGAAACAAAGGAGTCGAGCGAGAGGCGCGCGGGAGTTTTCTGCGTTCGCTCTCTTCAGAGCAAGAGCACCGCAAAATGCGCTCATTAGAAATCTTCTCAAACCTTTTCATCACCTTATCAGATCTCCGTGCTCCGGCCCTGCAATTCGTGCGGCCATCTCAACGTGGGTATCGCACGGATGGCAGGGCCGGAGCACGGACTCTCTGTCGCTTGTGTCACGCGGAGACCACTTGGAGAATCCGCGCGGTTGCGATTCACGAGTCATTCTCAATGCGGAGTATTGCCATGCGAAAACTATGGGTGTGTTTGGCGGCGGTTGGTTTGTTGGGGTGCGATGATTTTGATAAGGCGATGGATGGACCCGGTCGAGAAAAGTTGGTGGCTCCCGGAGGCATGGGGACGGGTGGCGATATTTCTGACGTGGCGAATGCAGGTCGTGCCGCTCCGGCCGCGAACCCGCAACCGGCCGTGAATCCCGCCGCTGTGCCCGAGGCCGCGCCGGCGAAACCGAGCGGTTCCATCATCGGCAAAACGACCCGCGCGATCGTGGACTTGGCCGAGGCGAAGAAGAATCCCAATCTCGTCGAGGTCGATAACAAGATCACCGGCAGCGACCCACTGACCGCCTCCTTCAACGCGTATGTCTCGGTCACATCACGAGCGACTGCTCTGAACTTCAAACATCAAATGGATATCTTGAAGGCCACCAACGACGACAAGTACCCCACCTTCAAAGAGGCCGAGAAGCTGATGAAGCAGCTCAATCTCGAACTGGCCGCGCTGCCCCCCTATCAAATGTATGGCTACGACGCGAAGACCGGCGGGATCGTCGTGTTGGAGGATAAGACCGAGAAGATCCGGCTCTACAAGGTGAATAACATCCCGATCGAGGAAGCCGACAAGGCGTTCGATAAGCCATGAGCCGGTGCGATCGCGTCCGAGTCAATGGCGAGCAGAAAAAAGAACAGCCCGGCTTCTGAGGAGAAGCCGGGCTGTTTTCAGTGTTGGACTTGTGGGTCGAACTCGTCGGCCTACTTCCCTTTCTTCGGCGCGGTCTTACCTGCGGTTGGTGTGATCTCCACGGCGGCGGCCGAGTCGGTCGCGGTGACGGCGATCGAACCGGTTTGCAGAACCTCGTGAGATTCGTCGTTCTGGACGAACGCGACCACATGCAGACGCTTCAGATCGAGTGGCTTGGCCGGCATGTCGATCCCTTGGTCTTCCTCGAACTTCTTGAGGTAGTCGGCGAGCGAGGCCTTGAGCTTCGCGAGCGGGATTTCTTCCTTGATGAACAGCTTGCCGTCTTTCGGTTCGACTCCGGCGGGGCCACCGACCATCGCCCGGACAATCATCTCGTGACTCCGCACGCCGTTCCGAGCCAGGAAATGGATCTCGTCTTCCGCGATGACGACTCGCAAGCGAACGTCTTTCGCTTCGTCCTTGAGTTGCTCCAGACCCTGCACGCTCGCGATGAGTTGCAGCTTGTCATCGGAGATCCGCGCTTTGACATCCACCTTGAGCGTGGCGGTCTGTTCGAGTTGCTGGTCGATCAAGGTTCTCAAGCCACGGTAGATCTCTGGAGCGTTGGGCAAGTAGCCACCGACGTTATTGACCGGAGCACCGTTCAGGAGCACGGTTGGTGTCCCTTGGCCGCGATAGTAATTCGCGAAACGATCTTCGCCGTCGGCATTCGTCAGCGGGTCTGGTCCGGGAATGTGCTGGTGGTATCGCAGCACGATGACCTGCGTCTTCGGGTAAGTGAGTTCGAGTGCTCCGGTGGCAATGTCGGCACCCACGCAAGGCGGGCAGGACGAGCCGGTGAAGAGTTCGCAGAGCACGAGCCGATTGCCGGCCGGGGCTTCCGCAGCCGGCTTGTCGGCGAAGCTGAGGACTCGTTTGCGATAGATTTCGTCCTTGTATTCATCCAGGCCGTCGGTCTGACCGTGCTTGGCTTCCCACAACTTGGCGAGCGTGGCGCTGGGGAGTTCACGATCCGCCGAATCGGCCGACTGATCCCAATCCCGTTTCAAGAATCCTTCCAGCATCGGCAGGCTGGCGAGTTCGGCAAAGAGCGCGATGGCTTCGTCGGTTTGCTTCGACTTCTGGTGGTAGCGAGCGAGGCCATACAGCACGACCGGATCAAACGGATTCTTGCCACGCAGCTTGGTGAGGAAGACGACAGCTTTCTCCGCACGCTCCGCGTCGTCGGATTCGAGGTACTTCATCGCCTGGACGGTGAGGATGCTCTCACGCGCGGTCTTGAGTTGTGCCTTCAGATCTTTGAGCGATTCGTCGGTCAGCCCCTTGTCGGCGGTCGTGAGATACTTCAGCGCGAAGTCCGGGTTGTACTTGGTGTGTGCGAGAATGACGGCGACGTTGGCCTTGGAGATTTGTTGCAAGCGTTCTCCCCAGGGAACGATCGCGGCTTGGTAGTCGTCGGCCAGTGCTTCGATCTTTTCCGGCGGCAGGGCCTGTTGAGCGGAGACAAACACGCGCATTTCCCAGGCCATCATGCTCAGCGGGCTATTGGGGCGATCGGTCACGAATTTGGCCAGAGCCTTCAACTTCGCGGGCGACGATTCTTGGCCAAACGCTTGACCGAGCGCGCGGGCATCGACCGGTTCTGGCGCTGTATCGAATCCGTCGAGCGAGACTTCTTTCGTCGGCATCAGCCGAGCGGGCAAGCAGTTTCCAAACAGAGCGTTGCCCAACACCAAGCCGTCTTTCAGTGAGCCTTGGAAGTCCAACGTCGTTCCGCTGACATCAAACGTCAGGCGAATGTCTTTCTTGGTGATCTCCGAAGAGGACAGTTTGAACGGGGGCAGGACTTCGCTCTTGGCGGTCAGCGAGGCGGTCAACGCGCCGTCGCCGTCCTTGGCGGGTGCGACAGTGATGATGCTCGTGTGAAAGTCGATGAAGCCCTCTTGGCCAGGGCGCGTCAGCACAAGAATCCAGTTGCCCGCCAGTGACTTTCGCGCGGTCCCTTGTTCGATCGGCGATTTCTTGGCGGATTCCTTGAAGGGGTTGTCGTCATCCAGGCTGGGGGACGATTTCGTTTTTCTCGGCGTGTCGGAGACTTGGGCCGTCCCGGAATCATTGTCGCCATCCGGTGCGGGCGGAGTTTTCAGGCCGCCGGACTTATTCGCCGATTCGGCTCGGCGGCCATAGACCGCGTCGGCTGGTTCGCCATCGGCATTGTTCGCGGGGGTCGGCTTCGAGCACGCCAGACTCGAGCACACCAAGACGATCCACAATCCGTTCCGCCATCCTTGGAACATGCTTGATCCTCAATCAGAAGAGTCTCGGAAAACTGCCGGAGCGATCGGCCTCCTGCCCATCAGAAATGCCCAAAAAACGAGGCTCCGCAGCGGGGCGGGATTGTAGCCATTTGTCGAAATGCCGGAAGACCGCTTCAGGGCTTCCGGTTTTTCGACCGCTTTGTCATTCTCTGCCCGCCTTTCTCACGAACCAACACGTCCTACAGCCACGAGTTCTGAGATGCCGTTCGGTTTCTTCCGTCGAGCCAAAAAACGCGTCACCGGAGTCGTCAAACAGGCGATCATCCGGCACCACAAGAATTCGGGAGCCGTGCTCTTCTCGGACACGACGCTCCGTGACGGCGAGCAGATGCCGGGAGCGACGCTCGACCCCGACGACAAACTGCGGATCGCACTCGCCTTGGAAGAGGCGGGAGTCCATTCCATCGACGCCGGCTTTCCCGCCTCCTCCCCCGCCGATGTCGAGGCGATTCGCCGCATGGTCGGAGTCGTCAGGAAGCCGGTGCTGACCGCGCTCTGCCGAACCGTCCGCGGTGATGTCGATGCCGCCGACGAAGCCCTCTACGGCAATCCCACCAACAAGCGCGGAGTCAGTTTGTTCTGCGGCACCAGTCCGCTGCATCGCCAACACAAGTTGCAGAAGTCCGAAGCCGAAGTCCTCCGGATCATCACGGACTCGGTGGCCTATGCCAGCGAAAAGTTTGAGATCGTCGCCTTCAGCCCCGAAGACGCCAGCCGTACCGAAGTGCCGTACCTTTGTCAGTGCTATCGCGAGGCGATTGACGCCGGCGCGACGACCATCGGTTTCCCGGACACGGTCGGCATCCTCACACCAGAGAAAGCGGCCGAGTTCATCCGAGCCATCCAGGATGGCGTCCCCAATCTCGACAAGGCGCTGCTGGCGGTTCACTTCCACAATGACCTCGGCCTGGCGGTCGCCAACACGCTGGCATGTGTGGCGGAAGGAGCCAACGTCGTGCAATGCACGATCAACGGCATCGGCGAACGAGCCGGCAATGCCTCGCTGGAGGAAGTTGCCATCGCCCTCGCATTGCATCCCGAACAGTACGGTGTGGAGTTCAAACTCGACACGACCAAGTTGTACGCCCTCTGCCAACTGGTCAGCGAACTCACGAACTTGCCGCTGGCTCGGAACAAGCCGGTCGGCGGCGAAAACATCTTCGCCACCGAAGCCGGCATCCATCAGGACGGCCTGTTGAAAAACCCGGACACCTATCTTCCCTATCGCCCAGAAAAAGTGGGTGCGAGCGGACTCACGCTGGTCATCGGCCGCCACAGCGGTCGCCGAGCCGTCGCCCATCGGCTCCACGAACTCGGCCACGAACTTTCGGAAGAGCAAGTCCTCTCCGTCTTGCAGGCGATCAAGGACGTTCCGAAGTCTGAGCGAATCACCGATGACCTCCTCAAACAATTCGCCCGTCGAGTCACGACCCCCGCTTGAAAAAACGGCTCGCAAATGTTTTCTTCATTCCTTTGACCAGATTCCTTTGATTCCTGGGGCGAACCTGCGTCTAAGGATTCCGATCAAAGGAATCTGGTCAAAGGAATGAACCCCAAGAATCGTGGGCCAATTCACGATTCTCCCAGGCGATGGCTAGCGAATGCGCAACTTCAAAGCGTGCGCTTCGGGTTAGAACCTGTCCAAGAACAACTTCGTGTTTTGACGGCAGCGAACATCCGGGGCATCTTTCTCAGCTCCGTCTTTCTCCGTGCTTCGGCTCTGCCATCCGTGCGGCAACTCGTCTTCTGCGATTCTTCAACACTTTTAGGGGCCGCACGGATGGCAGGGCCGGAGCACGGAGGAAGACAGATTCCCGCCCATTAACATCTCGTGTTGATGTTGGACGGGTTCTTAGTGTCAGTCGAACCCGCGCGGGGCATAAGTCGCAGGCCATCGCTGGCGGCGGTTTCGCTGCGGCCTCTTTGAATCTGCGGGGGAATGACTGGGTCTATCTCCCCGGTGACGAGACGCCGCAGACGGCGCAGTCCGCTTGCCGAGCAATCGGGATGGTGCGAAAGCTCATGTCTCGCAAATCGAACGTCAGCATCCGGCCGATGAGCGGCTCGCCCACGCCAGCAATCAGCTTGATGACCTCCATCGCCGCCAGCGAGCCGACGGTTGATGAGACCGCTCCGAAAACCGGGAACTCGCGCTTCCAATTCGGCGGAGGTTCCGGATACAGACAACTCAAGCAGGCCGAGCGGCCGGGAACGATCGTCATCAACCGGCCTTCGAGTTCATACATCGCCGAATCGACGAGCGGCTTCTGCTGACACACGGCCTCGCGGTTCATCAGCAATCGCTCGGCGAACAGTGGAGCGGCACTGACCACGACATCACAGCGACGGACCAGTTCGGCGGCATTCGCGACGTTGACGTTCTCGGCAACGGTTTCAATTTCGACATGCGGGTTCAGCTCGCGCAGGCGACGCACGGCCGATTCGATCCGTGGTTGGCCGATCGAATCGGTCGTCATCAACAACTGGCGATTGAGATCGTTCCGCCGCACATCGCCCGCATGAGCCAGGATCAATCGGCCGATCCCCGCCGCGGCCAATGGCATCGCCGTCGATCCGCCGACTCCGCCAATCCGCGAGATGAGGACCGTGGCAGCCTTCAATCGGCGCTGCCCCGCCTCGCCAAAATCGCGCACCGAGAGCTGCCACTCGTAACGGTTGCGTTCGTCCTGTGTGAGTTCCGGAAGGTCAGACATTGGTTTTTGCTCGACTCTCACATCATTCTGCTCGCCGGACGTCAGCATTGTGACTCGCCTCCTTTGTCGTGTACGGCTCTCGTCAGCCGGTCGTTCAATGCCACGCCGAGTCCACGATTCGGGAGTCGTTCGGCGACGATCTGTTCGACCCTCGCGGCATCGAGCCGCCGTAACGCCGCAAAGAAATTCGCGGCCGCCTCGGTCAAGTTGCCGCTGATCGACAAGACCTCGGCGGCGGCAAAGCGGTTCGCCATCGGATGGACTTGCAGAGTCAGTAACCCGCAACGATTCGGAACATTCCACTCGGCAATGTCATCGACGAGGCACAGCGGTGTGCGCGGCGCGTAATGCTGCGGAAGCATTCCGGGCGACAAAGCCGCTCGGTCGTCCGCAGTTGTCGCGTGTGACGTCGCACAGAGCGGGCCGATCACAGCTTCAATCTCTTCGCACGAAACGCCACCCGGACGCAGCAACCGCACGCGGCCATCCGACTCCAGCAACAACACCGTCGATTCGACGCCAACCGCACACGGGCCGCCGTCCAACAGATAGTCAATCTGATCTCCCAGCCGATCCGCAACGTGTTCCGCGCAAGTTGGGCTAAGCTGCCCGAACAAATTAGCGCTTGGCGCGGCGACCGGCACATCCGCCAGCCGCAACAACTCCAGCGCGAGCGGATGCGACGGCATGCGCACCGCGACCGAGGGGAGACCAGAAGTCACGAGGTCGGGAACCAACATCGTCTTCGGCAACACGAGCGTCAGCGGTCCCGGCCAAAATCGCGCGGCGAGCCGTTCCGCCGTCTCCGGCCACCACGCGACGAGCCGAGGTAACCAAGAACGCTCGGCGATGTGAACGATCAGCGGATCGAAGTGCGGCCGATTCTTGACCGCGAACACTCGCGCCACCGCGTGGACATCCAGAGCGTTGGCCCCCAATCCATAAACCGTCTCGGTCGCGAAACTCACGAGCTTCCCGTCCCGCAACAATCGGGCTGCGTGGGCAACATCAACTCCAATCGGACAAATCATCGTGCTCAAGCTTTCGTCTCGTTATCTCGTTCCCATGACCTCTCGTTCCCACGCGGAGCGTGGGACCGAGATTTTCGATCGGCGCGAGGAATAGTCTACTTACTCGATTCGACAATCACGGCCGACAGAGGAAATTCGCATCCCCGCAGACGCGTGCCTCAACCGCGAACGATCGTCGCGCATACTCGGATTGGCCGTTCGCTCGCGGCCTGCGGTTGACGTGCCCGAAACGCTCGTCGGGCTGATTGCGGCCGACCCCTTTCGCGCCGGTCAGGAAAGCAGTGGCCTTTGTAAAGATGAGGTGAGATCACATGTCTGGTCGAATGCTGGCGAGGGGAGCCTTGCTGCTCGCCGCCGTGGCTGGATTCACGGCGTTTGCTCAAGACCAAGGACGAACCAACAACCCAACCGCCGTCCGCGCGACGGCCAACTCCAACTCCGATGCGACGGAACCGCGTGCTGTCGTCCCGCGCAAAACGCGAGTGCTGTTCATCACCGCGAAGGGCTGCGAGCAGTGCGAGCGCGAACTGCAACGCTTGCGTGAGCCGGGCGGCGAGTTCGAGACGATGCGAACTGCCGGCTGGAAGATCGGCGAGACCCCCGACAAGCACATTCAAATCGTCGATCGCGCCGACGTCCCGGAGTTGTCCGATCTGCTCAAGGCTCGCGAACTGCCGAGTGTCCTCTGCATCGAAGATGGCGAAGTCATTCGCTACTTCAAACATGGCTGCACGACCCCGCTGGATTCGTGGACCTTCGGCTGGCTGATGAAAGGCCAGAACGAACGCCCCAAGCCCGCCGTCCCCGAAGAGATTCAAGTGCCAACCACCGGACACTACCCGTTGCGAGGCAATCATTGGTCTGTCGAGGGTGACTTCAGTCCCACGGCCGGGACGCTGGTGCATCACCTGCGCGGTCCCAATCACGGCAGCCAACTCACCGCCGAATGGAAGATCGAAGAGTGGTCGGTGGAAGAACTCCGCTCGCTGCACGATGACCTGCACGAACGCGAAGGGGGCGGAGTCGTCGGCGGTTACGCGGGAAACGCTCCTGCCAGAACTGGAGTTGGTCAATTTGGAGCCGGCCGGAAATTCTAAACCTCGGCTGCCGGAGTCACCCCACAGCCATTCAAAACTCGATCGCAGCATACCGCTGTGGTCTTTCATTCCTCTGACCAGATTCCTTTGATCTCCTCGGAACGCGAAGAGGATTCTCAAAGGAATTCGGTCAAAGGAATGAGTCTCGCTTTGTGAGCCGATGGCGCTAGCCTCGGGCCACGGACCTGGGTGCGTGATGTTTGACGTCGAATCGCCCGACGCTAGCGCGTTCGGCTCAGTGGCCGCGCGCGTTAATGCGTGGCCATCCACTTCTTCCACTCACGTTCGAGAGTCCCTGTCTCGCCGAACTCTTTTTCAAATTCGCGGACGCGATCTTCCGGCGAATCGGCGATGAGTCGCGGCTTGCGCTGGATCGTCTTGAGATACGACACAACGTCATCGCGCCGGGTCTTGAGCAAAAAGTAAGTCAGCGCCCAGGACTCGGCATACGCGGCGCGGGCTTTGTCGGGTTGCAAGAAAACATCATCCGCGCGAATCAACTCGGCCAGCGAAATGGCTTCGCGCGGCGATCGGGATGTCTCGCGAAAATCCTTGCGTCGCGGAGCATTCACTTTGCCGATCGTCTTCCAGCCGGAGCGGCTGTCGAGATCCGGCACCTCGAAGAACATCGCTAGCCCTTCGGTCAGCCAGCGCGGGTTGTCGGCGTATCGCGTCTGCAATCCGCTGTTGAACGCGAGCTGATGCGTCGCTTCGTGAATCATCGTCACCACGTTGAACGGTGACGTGGCGATCTTCCGCTGAATGTCGGCGGCCGTCTGGGCCGGTGGCGAGTTGGGGCCGGCGGTCAGATCGAACAAGATGATCCGATTCGTGGGTTCGGAGAAGTACCCCGGCGATTGCGCCGCATCCGGCCGATCGTGCTTGGCGGCGAAGTCCGTGAACTGAGCGTGGTCCTTGAGCACAATGACCGGCAGCGGAAACTCCGGCTCATGAAGTTCCAGGCCAGCGGTCTTCCAGTAGGCCAGGAAGGCGTCATGCAATCGTTCGCTGACTGAGCCGCACCACTCGCCATACTTTTGACCGGCGGTGGAGCAGATGACGTAGTGCTTGGTGATGACGACCTGTGTCGGCGTCTTGATGCCCAGTGCGGCGACTTCGCGCGACAGTTGCTGGCCGAGTTCTTCTGACTTCAACGGCTGAAAGAGTTCGTCGGTCGTCTCGTGCTGTTGAAGCTGTTTCGGAGTCACATTCCACAGCCGCCCGTCGCGCCCTTCGAGCACCAGTCCACCATCCTGAGCTTTCAGCAACACGCGACCGGCAACCGATCGCGTTTCGGATTTCGCATCGGTCCACGTCACACGATGCAGTCGCTGATCTGGTGTGAGTTCGCCAGTCTCGCGCGGCGGTTCGTCAGCCTGGATGAGGACCGTCATGAACAGGCAGGCGATCAGAGCACTCATGCGCATTGCCGGCTTCACTTCGAGGAAAGATCGAAGTCGAACGTCTTCTTATCGGCCGAGACTTCGGCTTTGAGTTCTGACTGCTCATTGAATTTGGCGGGGACAGCTTCCTTGAAGACGTCAATCATTCCACCCGTATCGGCGTCTTTGACCTTCTCGCCGGTCGGCTTTGACCAGCGGATTTCCACTCGGTGCGAACCGGCATTGGCACCTTGCTCTTCGGGGATCGAATAAGTGCCGGCCGTGATCTGTCCACCCGCCGGATTCCCTTTCCCAATCGCGAGGAAGGAAATGGTGCCGCCGCTCAATGGCGCGCCGTCGAGCGTCACTTTACCGGAGAGGGGGATCCGTTTCGGGCCGACATAGGCGGGTTCGCCGCCGCATCCCGTGAGGGACAACATGACGGTGGCGAGGGACAACAAGCGAACGATCATTTCGGCTCTTTCATTCTGGAGAAACAAGACAGCCGCCATGAAATCACGGCGGCTGTCAGGAACTTCGTAACACAATTGGGACTAGAAGTCGCCAACCGGAGTCTTGTCGTTCATATAGAACAGATTCTGGAAAACAAAAGCCGGACCAGACAACAGGGTGGGGAACATGGCAATACAAGGCCCCGCAGTGGTCCCGGCCGCCGTATTGTGGCCGATGTTTTGATTGACGAACCGAACCGTGCCGTCACACATCAGGAAGTGTGCTCCACCGGTATGGGCACTGCTGACTGCGTGGCGGACGCAACCTGCGTCACCGGCAATCGAGTTGTTCGACGTGTTGGGATTCGGGAAGTTGATCCGAAAGTTGGGGCGGAATTTCGATCCGGCATCCGTGTTACTACTGCGTCCCCAAACGATCGCTCCGGTATACCGTTGCCCCAAGGGTTCACGTTCCAAACGACGTTCGCCGTGCATGAAAACATTGGAGGTGCCGTCGCGAATGGCCGAAATCGGAGTCCCAACATCGGACAACCCGGCCCCACTGATTTGCTCGCTGACGGGGTAGTTGCTCTTCGAGTAGCCCTGATGAAAAGCATTCGTCACTTCGTTGGAATCAGACGGGCAGACGAACTGCGGATAAGCGGCGTTGAGCGGCGTTTTTCCGTTGATCACCGTGTTGGCCGCTGGCATGCAGTCTCCACCTTTAGGGTTGAGTTCCTTGGTCAATGTGGCCAGGTCAATATGCGGTAACAACGGGGTCATTCCACCCCAATGTGTTGTCGCACCAACACAGGGAACCACACTCGGCGTGAACAAGCCTGGCGGAAACATCTTGGCCCCATCGTGGTAGGTCTGCATCGCCAAGCCAATTTGCTTGAGATTGTTTTTGCACTGCGAGCGTCGAGCCGCTTCGCGAGCCTGTTGAACGGCGGGGAGCAGAAGTGCGATCAGGACGGCGATGATGGCGATCACCACCAGCAATTCGATGAGCGTAAACCCGCGCGGGGAGTGCGGGGAGTGCGGCTTGAGATTGCTTTGTGACATGCGAAGTCTTTCCTCAAACGCGGCTCGTGAAAAACGGCGACGGTTCTGAACAGAACCAAGACTTGCGAGCCAGAACTGGCTCGCCAAGAAAACGACCAGGCCGCGTTTGATTGGCTGGTGGTGCCGGATAATGCTGAGCGGAAAACGAAACGCAGCGACGGGCTGATTGCGCTTGCCGAACGGCCCAATAGCTGAGGAAAGTTAGGTCGCGCCCACATAACCGTCAACGCGATGTCACCCCAGAATTCAGCCAAGCTCAAGGTTGGCGAGGCAGCTCGTAGCTCAGGCGGCCCGCCTGAGTCGCATTGCCGCTGGCGACTCGTTGCAGGGCATTTAACCCGAAACATTCGCAAGGGAGAACGCTTCACAGGACTCAGAGGCGGAGCGTCTTGGAGCGTTCGCTCTCGCTGACGCTTCGGGTTAGTTGGCCGGGAAGGCCAGTGGGTCGTGCGCCTGATTACGGGCCAGCGGCGGGATCGGCCTTGTTCTCGCTGGCCTGTTTCGGGACGTCGAAGTCCTTGGTCATTGGCTTGTCGGTCATCTCGAAATGGACTTGGTAATTGACGAACAGGGTGGGGGGGGATTCGTCAGGATTACCGGAAGCCGGAGCGGACTCGTAGCCATTGATCTTGGCCACGATTTTTCCGCGAATGGTCCCTAGGCCCCCTTTGGCGGTATCAAAGACACCATCGCGGATCTCGGCGAAACCTTGCGGTCCGTCGTTCCCCTTATCGGGATCGAATTGAATCGTGCCGAATTTCACCGGTTGACCGGCAAAGGTCACTTTGCCAGTGATCGGAAACCGAGCCGGCCCAGATTCGCCGCCGCAGCCCAATCCCATCAGTCCCGTCACCAAAACCAGAAACACCACTCGCGTGGGAGTTCGTTGCCAAGCCATCTTCGATGATCCTTCGTTGCCGAGAAATTTAGGAGAGCAGCAGACAGGTAGCCGTCATCGCTCCGCGTGACGAGCCGAATGCTTCACCGACGCGGCCTGGCAATTCGGCTCGCCACGCGGAGAGGCTGTGAAGAAATCGTAGAACAGGCGGCTCGCCTGTTCGTTTTCTCGAAAGAAATGGGCAGGCGAGCCGCCTACCCTACGAAATCTTCACAGCCTCGGAGCGATGACGGCTACAGAAAAGCTACCTCTTGGAAAGACACTTATTCCAACGAACCGACTTCACGGCCACGTCGGCTGCCCAACGATTTGTAAAGCGTCAGATTGATCGTCTTGTTCACAAAGCGGGTCGCTCCGTCAGTCATCAAGAAGTGCGTGCCATTCGTATGCTCGCTGGCGAAACTGGCGTCGTTGAACAATACGCCGCCGGTGTAGGCACGCACGCCGATTCCGAAGTCGAGGTTCTTGATGCTGGCACACGCCGGAGTGCCATCACAACCACGCAGATAAATTCGGTAAGCGGTCACGGCGGCTCCAGCGACATCTGTCTGCCAGGACATCTCGCCGACACTGAAGGTGTTCGAGGTTCCGTCCTTCACGTCGCCAATGGCGACATTCAGATGCCGCAGCAGCACCCCTTCGGTCGAACAGCCGCCGTGAGTGGTCGCTAACGAGACTCCGCCGTAGGCGGCACCGGAAAGAGGATTGACTCCTTTCGGACCCATGACGCCGTAGTAATGTGTGGAGAAGGTGGGCTGCCCGGTGGTCGGTGGCGAGTATTCAGCGTTGAACGTCGTCCGATTCGGAGCGCCCGACGGACAGAACCAGCCTGGGGGCGATGTCAGGCAGGCCGCGAGACTCGAAACCGGTGCCGTATAGACCGTGCCGGTTGGATCAAACTGTTTGTGCAACGCTGCCTGATCCAGGTAGGGCAAAATCGAAACATGCCATCCATAGCCGTTTCCCACGCCCGCCCCTTGAGAGAACGCTCCGACCGGAAATTGCTTGGCGTTATCGTGGTAGTTCTGGAGTGCCAATCCGAGTTGTTTGAGATTGTTTTTGCACTGCGAGCGTCGAGCCGCTTCGCGCGCCTGCTGAACGGCCGGCAGCAAGAGGGCGATCAGGACGGCGATGATCGCAATCACCACCAGCAATTCGATGAGCGTGAACCCGCGCGGAGCCTGCGGCTTGAGAATTCCTTGTGACATGAAAAATCTCCCGTCAAACGCGGTTGATGAAATGACGGCTGTGGTTCCGATTCGAACCGAAACTTGAGAGCCAGAAGAGGCTCGCCAAGTGATTGACCAGGCCGCGTTTGATTGGCTGGTCATGCCGGAAGAAGTGCTGAGCGGAAAACGAGACGCAGCGACGAGCTGAAAGCGTTGACCGAACGGCGAAACTGCGGGGGAAAGTTAGGTCGATGCCCGACGATCGTCAACGCGGCACAGTTTCGGAATTCAGCCAAGCTCAAGGTTGGAGGGACAACCTGATCCCACAGGTGGAGCCGACATCGATCCGCAGCGCAGCCTCACTGTTTGCTTTCGTGAGACCCTCGCGTCGGTCGTGGTGATGTGAATGCGCGGAGGCAGGCAATCAATCCACTGTCGGAGATGACGACCTCAAGCCGGACTCCGAACTCCCTGCCACGACTCCGCTGCCAATGGAATGGAAACGACTTTGTTGTGGCCAGCCTCAGCCTTTGTTCTTGATAACCATCACCTTGATGATTTCCAACGCACGCTCCTTGGGAATGTCGAGGCGACTCATCAGAGTATTCATCATTTCTTTTTCTTCGTCCTCGACGGTTCCGTCGGCGAGCACGATGTTGCAAGCATTGGCAAACGCGGTCTCGCACAGTTCTGGCGGCACGGCTTCGATCACGCTGTCGAGCAGTTTCTCTGGGCCACCGCGTTTGAGGATGCCCAGCAGCCGATCCATCATCGAGCTGAATTGGTGATTGGGGACATTCTGGTACATCTTCATCCGCATCAGCGCGGTGACCAGAGCTTGTACCTCTTCATCGGCGATGTGTCCGTCGCAGGCCGAGGCGCAGAGCAACACGCCAGCATAACCTTCTCGCGGCCCAAAAGGCTTCTTGTCCGTAAAATTCCCAAAGGCGTCGTCGAGATCCATATTGATTCCCCGATCGGAGTGAGATGTGTGGAACGGGCAAGCGGACCCGTCCGCGAGAGTGGATGAGGTTGTCGATCGACTCAGTGAGATTGCCGTCAGCCTTTGTTTTTGACGACCATAATCTTCACGATCAGAACCGCCAGCTTCCGTTCGATTTCCAGTTTCTTGCCGAGCGTTTCGACGAACTCTTTTTCATCCGACTCGACCACGCCATCGGCCAGGACGATGTCGCAGGCATTCGCAAACGCCGTAGCACGCAGTTCGGAATCGAGTCCATCGACGCACAAATCGATCAGCGCATCGACCCCCTTCTTCTTGATGATGGCGTGCAATCGCTTCAGCATGTCGCTGTATTGCTTGTCGTTGAACCGCTGATACAGCTTCATGCGCACCAAGATCGTGACCAACCCTTGCACTTCATCGTCGGCGATATGGCCGTCGCAAGCGCTCGCTCCCAGCAGAATCCCCGCGAACGCTTCAGGATTGGAAAGTTTGCTACTGCGTTCCATTCCGCCAAACAAACTGTCTAACAAGCCCATGTTGCAAAGCTCCGGACGTTGAGAAGCAGATGAAGATTGGCCATGCGGAAGAAACCGCAAACAACGATCGACGACGAGTGGACGCGACAACTCGGTGGCTCAACCTCACATCGCCAAGATTCAAGACCCAAGAGACGGAAGTCATTGTTTCGAGACGTAGTTGACGATTCGTCTGCGGCCGCGGAAGTGAAGTTGCAAATGGAATTGCCGAGTAACACTCATAGATCAAATTCCGCCGGATTGATTCCAACCGCGTGGCACGCCTCCTTCACCGCCATTTTCTCCTTGGCGTCGAAGTTACCGTCGGACCCGCCGATGATAATCCCAACCTGGATGACGGCACGGGCCTGCTCTGGCTTCGATTTGAGTTTGCCGATCGCTTGGATCGCCTCGATCTTGCCAAAGTCATAGTCCGCCTGCAGCTTGCCACAAAAGTGGTCAAACTTTTCCTTCAAGACTGCGGCATCGAATGACTTCATTGTGTCATTGCTCATGATAAAGCCAGCGGTCTTTTTCTTTTCGGCAGCATCAATGGTTCCGTCAGCCGCGGCGATCATCGCGCACATTGCCATTGAGGCGGCGGCGAAATCGGCGTTCTTGTATCGACTGATATTGGTTTGCAGTGTGGCGCTCATTTGCGCCGTCTTATCTTTCAGGTTATCCCAGAAACCCATGATAGTTTTCCTTCAGCGCAATGATGATTCAGCGCAATGATTCGGCTCGATCCCTTTATCGAACAAGGTGACAGGGCATTATAGATGGGGGACGATCGCCGGGAGTAAATCCTGGAAGGTCCGGCCGGAAGCATTTTCCCCGATCGCGTGCATCTTCCATTCATTGTTATGACGATAGACCTTCGCCATCACCTGAGCTGTATGGCTTCCCGTCGAACTGAGGTTATATCTGGCGATCTCCTTATTGCCGGTGGCGTTGACGATCCGGCAAAAGGCATTCTCGATCTGACTGAAGTTCTGCCCGGTGAAGCTATTCACCACAAACACCAAGCTCTTGACGGTGGAAGGAACCTTGGAAAGATCGACGATGATTTGCTCGTCGTCCCCTTCACCGGCCCCGGTGCGGTTGTCGCCGGTGTGTGTGATGCTGCCGTCTTTGCTTTTGAGTTGGCGGAACCAAACCGTATCGACCACATTCTTGGCCTCGTCGAAGAGAACGCACGAAGCATCCAGGTCGATGTCGGCACCCGGCTTGTCCCCGAACCATCCCTTAACCGGCTTGGTGTCCCAGCCCAGTCCCATGACGACTTTGCCGAGCGGACCACCAGCTTCCTTCTCCAGGGAGATCTTCTGACCTTTTGTCAAACTGACTGGCATGAGTGGACTCCTTGATGAGCGATCCTGGCTCCGGCGTTCGCACCGTTGCCCTTAATTGGCGTTGCCCCTAAACATCGACGCCGTTGTCCTTGGCCAGAGCGGCGAGGCCACCGGCAAACCCTTGTCCGACGGCCCGGAATTTCCATTCCCCGCCGTGACGGTAAACCTCACCGAAAACCATTGCCGTTTCGGTGCTCGCGTCTTCGGAGAGGTCGTAGCGGGCGATCTCTTTGTTATCAGCGTCGTTCACCACCCGGATGAAGGCTCCGCTGACCTGTCCGAAACTCTGCCTCCGCGACTCGGCTTCGTTGATCGTCACGCAGACTTTGACCTTGACCAAGTCGATCGCCATTTTGGTGAAGTCGAGCTTGATCTGCTCGTCGTCCCCGTCACCCTGGCCCGTGGTGTTGTCCCCCATGTGCCGAACCGCGCCGTCACTGGAGACGAGATTGTTATAGAAGATGAAATCAGAATCGGAGCGAACTTTGAATGTCCCTCCGGCAGCTTCGGTCAGCAGAAACGCCACTGCGTCGAGATCGAACGGGGCACCGTCGCTCGATCGAGCGTCCCAACCCAGACCGATCGTAATCGCATTCAGGCCCGGGATCGTCTTCGTCAAGGAAACATTGCCACCCTTGGTGAGTTCTACGGCCATACCGATCCCCTTATTAGTGTTGTTACTATGAGAGTGGAATAATGGGGCTAATGGTCCAGCAATGTGATAAGCGGCTCGGCACTTCCCCAAAATGGACGCTAAGAATTTTGTATCGAGGCGATTGGTCAAGATCAAGCAAGCACGACGACCCGCTCGCGGCGAGTCCGATGGGAAGAATTCGGCCGCCAAGGTTTGTCAGGTTCGCAGGCTCTGTCGCTTCGCGGACAGCCGCTATCATCCCGCGCTCTGAGCTACACCAATTCGTGGCGGATTATTCGGGAGACTTTTGATGAAGGTTTTGGTCATCGGCCAAGGGGGCCGAGAGCACGCACTGTGTTGGAAACTGAAAAACTCACCGTCGGTCGAGCGAGTGTATTGTGCTCCGGGAAATGCCGGCACCGCATTGGAAGCGACCAATGTGGATATCCCCGCTACGAACATTGAGCGACTTGTGCAGTTCGCGAAGTCGGAGCGGATTGATTTGACCGTGGTCGGCCCGGAAGCGGCACTGGTTGCGGGTGTGGTCGATGCTTTCCAAGCAGCGGAACTGCGGATCTTCGGTCCCACGAAAAAGGCCGCCGAGTTGGAAGGGAGCAAACTCTTCTCGAAAGAGTTGATGCGGAAGGCCAATGTCCCGACTGCCGAATTCCGTTCGTTCTCGCGCTTTCAAGATGCGGTCATGTATCTCGAAGAGCGCGAGGAAACGCCGCTGGTCGTGAAGGCGGATGGACTCGCATCGGGGAAAGGGGTCTTCGTCTGCAAAGACCGGCAAGAAGCTCTGGCCGCTGTGAAGCAGATCATGGTCGATCAGACGTTTGGCGCGTCGGGAAATAAGATCGTCATCGAAGAATGCCTGCAAGGACACGAGGCGAGCATTCTCGCCATTGTGGATGGCAACACGATCCTGACTCTGGAAGCCTCGCAGGACCACAAGCGGGCGCAAGACGGTGACGCTGGCCCAAACACCGGTGGCATGGGAGCCTACTGCCCGACGCCGCTGATCACCGACAAGATGATGGATCTCATCGTGGAGAAGGTGCTGGTCCCGACGATCCACTTCATGAACATCGAAGAGCGGCCGTTCAAAGGTTGTCTCTACGCCGGCATCATGGTGACGAACCAAGGTCCGAAGGTGCTGGAGTTCAACGTCCGCTTCGGCGACCCGGAAACGCAGCCGGTGCTGATGCGGCTGAAGTCGGACCTTGGCGAACTGCTCAAGGCTGCGGCTGATGGCAAGCTGGCGGAGTTCGGTCCCGCGGAATGGGATCCTCGTCCGGCCGTGTGCGTCGTGATGGCCGCCGAGGGCTATCCCGGAACCGTGAAGAGAGGATCTGTGATCCGCGGTCTCGATGACGCGGCTCGACTCGCAGATGCGAAGGTCTTTCATGCGGGGACCGTTCGCAAAGGGAACGACATTGTGACCGAAGGCGGCCGAGTGCTTGGCGTCACCGCACTGGGAGCGGACTTCGCCGAGGCCAAACTCAATGCCTATCAAGCGGTGAAGTGCATCCGCTGGCAAGGGGGCTGGTGTCGCAAGGATATCTCGGATCGCGCGCGTGGATATCTCACCGAAGAATGAGTGTCTTAAAGCATGAATGGAGCCGCACCCGTCAGGATGCGGTTGTCGGCTCGTGATGTAACCGCAACCTGACGGACGCGGCTCAAAACATTCCCTGGATGAACCGCCGAATGCCCACCGATTTCCGCCCCTCGGCTTCGCTCGATGTGCTCCGACTGCGTGCCAAACTGCTGGCTTGCACTCGCCGCCTTTTTGACGAGGCGGGTTATTGGGAAGTCGATACGCCACTCCTGTCTCACGAGCGAGTCATCGACTCGAACATCGAGCCTTTCCTCGTGTCGTGGTCGGCGAGCGAGCAATTGTCTCTGCAAACGTCGCCCGAATTTGGGATGAAGCGGCTGTTGGCCTCCGGTGCCGATGCGATTTATCAGCTCGGCAAAGTGTTTCGACACGGAGAACTCGGTCGGCTGCACAACCCGGAGTTCACGATGCTGGAGTGGTATCGCGTCGGCGACACGCACCACGATCAGATGAGCTTCGTGGAGAAGTTCGTGACGGCGTTTGCCCAGGAAGCCTCGGCCGTGGTTCCCGAACGAGAACCGGACGCTCGCGCGTTTCCGCTGATGCCCTTCGAGCGACTGACTTATGACCAAGCATTTGAGCGGCACGCTGGCTCGAAAGTCTTGTCGCGGCCGACAGGAGAAATCGTCGCATTAGCTCGTCGATTGGGGGTCAGCGCGCCTGACAGTCTTCTGCCGAATGACCGAGACGGTTGGCTGAATCTGCTGCTGGCCGAACGAGTCGAACCGCATCTGGGACAGGATCGGCCGACGTTCGTCTACGATTATCCCGCATCGCAAGCCGCGCTGGCTCGCGTGCGTGTCGCGGGACCGGTCTCCGTGGCCGAACGGTTTGAGCTGTATGTCAACGGCATCGAACTCTGCAATGGGTATCACGAACTCACCGACGCCAACACGCTCCGTGCCCGCATTCGCCACGAGGCAACGGCCAGCGAACGGAAACTTGCCGAACCAACTCGATTGCTCGCCGCGATGGAACATGGACTCCCGGCGTGCTCCGGCGTTGCGCTGGGTTTCGATCGCTTGCTGATGCTCTGCCTCAGAGCCGACTCGCTTCGGAAAGTCATTCCGTTTCCGTTTGAGCTAGCGTGACTCGCAGGGATGCTGTGCGCAAAAAAAAGCGGCGAGGCCGAATGCCTCGCCGCTTTCAAACTCCGTTACCTCTAGTACTCGCCAACACGTTCGCCGCCGTCGCGGGTGGACAGGGCCTTGAGGATCTTGAAATCCACATTCTTGGCGATCGGTCGGCTGGAACCATCCGCAAGAGCGAAGTTGCAGGTGTCGGGATGCCAACTTCCAAAGCCGAAAAAGTGAATGCCCGATGTCGTCCAATAAGTATCGAACGACGAAGGACGCATGGTTGGGATCATGCCGTCGGTCCCGCGATCGGGAATGTTGTTGTTGTCGTCGTCGGCAAAACGAGCGCAGCAACTATTTCCGTCTCCCCAAAAGCCCATGAGCGATTCGCCAATCAACAGAGTGTTGGACTCGCCGTCGCGGATGCTCTTGAAAGAGATCGCACTGTCCTGAAACATCATCCCCGTGCCATTGGCCGCCCCAATGCAGCCGCGATAGTTTGAGTAGCCATAGCCACCTGGCCGGCTGGATGGCAGAGCACTCGACGGGCAGGTGTAACTGCCAATCATTTGCTGGCAGGCCACCAAGTTGTCGGAACCCATCATGGCGCTCTTGGGCTGGTTGAAGTTGACGCCAACTGTGCCCATCCCCATCTGCGATAGGATCAGGGCCTGCCAACTCCAGCTATCGGAATAGTTCCAGTCGTTTAACTGCACCTGTTGAACAACGCCGTTGATAGCCGGTCCGAGCGGGACGTTGATGGGGGATGTGAACGTCACGGCAAACCCGGCATTGGGACTCAGAATGAAGCCGGACGGAAAGCACTTGTGCGGGTCCGCGTAGCTGTGGCACGCCAACGCCATTTGTTTGAGGTTATTCAAACACTCGGTGCGGCGAGCGGCTTCGCGAGCTTGCTGCACGGCAGGTAGCAACAGCGCTGCCAGCAGCGCAATGATGGCAATCACCACCAGCAACTCGATCAGCGTGAAGCCGGATCGAGCAGACGAAGTGCGGTCTCGGAACAGGGACGTCTTCATGAAACAATCTCCGGCAGCTAAGTACGAGTCGCCCGCGAACACGGGTCGGAGCGTATCAGCCAGCAAATGCCTGTCAATCGAGGAAGTTTCTCCAAGCGGAATACTTGAGCGAGCTGAGCTGATGTGCCAGTGATGGACTGCGAGCCGGTCTAAACGGCAAACGGAACAACCTCATACCGGCTTCTTGGGGAGTGCGGCCTCCCTTGCGGACGTTGCACTTCAAGCACGCACAAACAATGTTGTCCCAGGTGGAAGGCCCGCCGCGACTGCGCGGCATGACATGATCGAGACTGAGATGATGGTTGCCGAATTTCTTGCCGCAGTATTGGCAGCGATTCTCGTCTCTCAAAAAAACATTCCGGCGGTTGAACTTGACCAAGTTGCGTGGCACGCGGTCGTAGTCCAACAGCCGGATCACGCGGGGAACCTGGATCGAAAAGCTAACGGTGCGTATCCAGTCGTCCCACTCGCTGAGTTCTTCGAGAGCCTGTTTGGCATCGCTGAGTTCGCGCCAGCGGTCGAAGTCGAAGGTTTGATACTGGCCGTCCTCGACCGAGACAACTTCCGCGAGGCCCTTGTAGAGCAGCGTGAAGGCTCGCCGAACGGGGACAACATGCACGGGCGCGTAAGCTCGGTTCAGAGCCAAGACGCTGGCTTGCATCGCCGCAGAGGGGCCGGAATGTGAAGAAGCACCGGAACTGGATCGTGTAGAAATCATGGGACCATTCCAACGGTCAGAGGCCGTGAACGGTCGAATCTCGCTTCCCAAGCGGGGGGAGTCTAGCGGTGGTCTGGAACGCGAACAACTACCGATTTGCAATCTTCACGTTGTGAGCTATTGGGCGTCAGCCCCCCCCGGTTCTCTGTTTTGAAGTTGCGCTCTTTCGAACAAATTCGCCTACGATGCCAAGACAACGGCCCGAATTCATTCGCTAAATTTATTCCATTGACCAGGTTCCTTTGATTGAATCCTCCGGCATAGGTTGGCTCCTTGAATCAAAGGAATCTGGTCAATGGAATGAAGACAACCTGTCACGGTTGTGAAACTCGCGCGTTCCTTCTCATCTTCATCTCCCTTCTGGAGAACGGAAACCATGCTTCAACGAACTGCCCTGAGCGTCTTGTTGGTCTTGTTGCTGGTGTCACTCGGCAGCGTCGCACAGGACTCGAAAGTCCCGCCGCAAGCGACAGCACCGAAAGCCGAGACTGCGACCGGCTCGCCGATTGACGAAGCGGTTGCCGCCGAGCTTGCCGATCGCGCGCGGCAAGAGGCCGCCGCTGCGTGGCTGAGCAAGCCGACTCCGGTGAACTTCACCGACATCCCGCTGGTTGACGCGGCGAAGTTTCTGGCCGATTTGCACACGGCTCGCATTCGAATGGATTCGGGAGCCATCGGCGAGAACCCTTCGTTCCCGCAAGCTCTGGTGACGTTGGTCACGGAGAAGCAGACGCTCTCGCATGTGCTCAACCGACTCACGCAGCAGGCCGGAGCCATCTGGACTATTCATGGCGGCGACATCCTGGTCTTGTCACCGGCTCGCGAACAGGAGTTGCTTGAGACGCGGGTCTATCGCATCGGACGATTGCTGAAGCTGTCGGCCTCGCGAGCGGTCGTGCCGCCGTCGCCGCCGCGCCCCGTGGTCGGCAACTTTTCAAGCGGAGGATTCCCCGGCGGCGGACTCATGATCGATCCGACGAGCAATGACTCGTTCATCCAGTTCATCACCGGTTCCACCAGCGTTTTGTGGCAAGAGACCTCCGGAGAAGGGGGCGCGATGTCCGTGCTGAGAGATCAATTGATCGTGCGGCAGACGTATCGAGGTCACGAGGAAGTCTCGCGGCTGCTGCGGTCTGTGGAACTTGCGTTGAGCCGTGCTCCCGGTTCGCCGCCGCTGCTGGTGATGTCGGCGGACGAGTCCGCGAAATTGGCTCGGCTACAAAAGGGGCTGCGACGCGAGATCGAAATGCCGCTCGTGCAGACAACGCTGGCCGATGCCGTCCCATTGCTGCGGGAGCGTCTGGGCGAAGACGTTTACATCGATCAGTCGGAGTCCACGAAACCGCTCAATCTCGGCGATCGGGAATTGACGTTGGCCGAAGGACGTTATGTCGCTCGCGAGGCGTTGCGGCAGATGCTCGCGCCACACAGCCTCACCGCCGTGATCACTGACGGCGCGATCTGCGTCATGCCGGCCGAGCAGGAAATACTTCACCATCTGACCGTGATCTATGACGTCGCCGACCTGATCGGTAGCACCGACGATCGTGCGGAATTGCAACATGCCATTGAACAGGGCACCACCGGCCCGTGGCTGCAATCTGTCGGACAAGGAGGAACCATCAGCGATCTCCTGGGCGGGCTGCTGGTCATTCGTCAAAACGAGCACGTCCACACGGAAGTCGCACTGCTCCTGCACGAACTCCGGCAAGCCCGCAAGGACACGACCCAGGACGCCGCCGCGCCAAGAGCCACCGATCTGGAAACGCGGTTCCACAAAGCCAAGTCCAAGGACGAAGCCGAAGCGCTCGAACGATTGATCCTGACCTTCGTGGCTCCGATGACCTGGGACTCCAGCGGCGGACGAGGTGTGCTCCGCACCGCCGAGGACCGCTTGATCATTCAGCAGACCAAAGCGGTTCACGAGCAGATCGACCAGTTCCTCCGCGAGTACCAGCAAGCCAAACCACTAGGACAGAATCCCGCCGCGAAGTGAGCCGACGGCGCTAGCCGCGGGCGTCGGATCAGCGCAGTAGCAGGCACATTCCATGTGCCGTCAGCCTGTGAATTGCGGCCGGCACATGGACTGTGCCTGCTACTTTGGCGGCAAAGTGAACTCGCCCGACTCGCCCGACGCTAGCGCGTTCGGCTCAGGGTATTCACTCGCCCGACGCTAGCGCGTTCGGCTCAGGGTATTCACTTGGCCGACGCTAGCGCGTTCGGCTCAGGGTATTCGCTTGCCCGACGCTAGCGCGTTCGGTTCAAGTCTGCTTCGCGGAGCAGTTCCTCTTCGAGCCGATTCATTCGTTGGCGAATCGTTCCCTGCACCGACTCCAGCCGCCGCAAGACTTCGGTGTATTCATCCGATTGCTTGGCGGATCTGGCTCGCGTGCGTCGTAGGATCAACGGCCGTAGCAGCCGGCGGGCTTGATCATCATGGCCTGCGGCAAGCTCAGACACGACCAACCAATACTTGTAGCTCTGATTGAAGGGGTTCTCGAAGATCGCTCGCGTCAACTCTTTGCTGGCCGCTTCGTAATTGGCCTTGCGATAGTGCGCCACACCTTCGTTGAAGGCATCGACCGCCTCACGCTGCTTCGGCTTGACCACTCGCAATTGATCCACCTTCGGGACAGGGAAGACGCCGTTTGCCGAGGCGAATGTTTCTTGCATCACCGTCCCGCAAATCTTCTCGACGACGGATCGGAATCGAGCTTCGGAGAGCCGGCCCTCGACCACGAACATCATGCGGTCCTGATCGTCTTCATACCGAGCTTGCGTGATTTGAATCCCGTCCCACTCAGGATTCTGGCCGAGCAGCGTTTGAATCCGAGCCAACGCCGGATCGGCCGAAGGTCGCACGAACCGCATTTGATCCAAGACCGGCACCGGGACTTGAACTTCGATCGGTGCGGCAAAGGCTGTGGCAAATTCGTCGGACAAAAGTTTGGCGGCACGTTCGGCCAACTCGCGACGTTGGTATTCAAACGCAACTTGGCCGGACAGCTCCCACTGATCGACATCGTCCGCGCCGAGCAGAAACCTTCCGCCGCTGATGGTGCAATCGCGGAATTCGGGTTTGTCTTTGATCGACGACTGCAACTTGGCGACGAACGAATCGGCCGATGGCGACTTGATCTTCACGTCGTCCAGCTTGGGCAGGGGAAAGCCATTCGGTAAAGCTGGGCCAGCAGGTTTGAGGATTGAGGGGGCACCTTTGTTTGCGGCGGGCTTCTGACCCGCTCGTGGCGGGGGCGGTGGCGGGGGAACCGGATCGTCATCGGACTTCACTGCCGGAGCCGCCGGTTTCTTCGGGGCGGAGTCCGGTTTGTCGCCGGGTGCTTTCACATCGTGAGGCGGCGGTGTCAGTCCAAAGAGAGTTCCATACTCGTCGATCAACAGGTTTCGCGCGCCGTCGGCGATCGCCATTTTCTGAAAGCCAAATTCGACTTCTCCAGAAAGGACCAATGAGATTTCGTGTGTTGGTCCGATCTCAAACTTCGCCGCCGTCAGCCGACAACGCTCCCCACCACGCTGCTGCTTGAGCCAGTCCTGCAAGCGAACCAAGACGGCCTCGCTCTTGGACTGCTTCTGCAGAGCATCGAGCATCCGCAGCGCGTCTTCGCGAGTGGAAGGAGTGGCGGGAGTCTGCTGATCCGCTTTCGACTCCCCTTCCTTTGCCTTTGCCGCGGGAGCTTCTTGAGCTTCGATCAAGCTGCCCCACACGCCTGACAGGAAACATGCCGCGATCAAACAACAACGAGCGATGAACATGAAGCCTCTCCGATTAAGCTAAAACTCTCCCACCAAATCCTTGGCGGACTTGGTCGAGAGCGCCTTCAGCGTGACATAAGACGTGTGGAGGTTCAAGAACCGCACGCTGCCATCGACCAGCAAGAAATGAACGCCGCCTGGATGCCAGCTCCAATAGTTACTCACCGTGATGCTGCTGGTGGGCAGGTCGTGTGGTGGGACTAATCCGTTTTGCAGGCTCAGATACTGCTCGCATTCCGAGCCGCCACAAATCACCCAGCCCCAGCCCAAGTCTCTCGGCAAACCACGCTCGCCGTAGAACAGCGTCTGCGAGGTGCCATCTTTGACATGGTCCAATCGCGTGGCGCTCTGCGTGAACATCATGCCGGTCCCGTTGGTCGTCGCCGTGATGTTGAAGTAACACGCCGGATAGCCGATGCCGGTGTCGCCAGAGACTCCCAAATAGTTGCCCGGATACAGCACACCACAATCGGCCGAAGCCGGGAGCGGCCCCGTCGGCCCAGAGAGCAACGTCTTGCCGGAGTTCGGATCGCTGGGGCAGGTGTAAGTCAAAATGCGAACCGTCGCCGGCTCTTGCTTTCCGGCAGCCTGCATCGCCTTCGTCCACAGGCAACAATCCAGAGTGTTGAAGTCCACCGTTTGATAGGCGGCCCGTTGCTCGATGTGCGGCAGCAGTGCGAGCAAGCTCCCCCACGAGAACGACCGGACGTGGGCTCCCATCGGGAAGCAGCGGTTCGTGTCGTGATAGTTGTGCAGGCCGAGTCCAATCTGCTTGAGATTGTTCTGACACTGCGTCCGCCGCGCCGACTCGCGAGCGGCCTGCACCGCCGGCAACAAGATCGCAACGAGAACTCCCACGATCGCGATCACGACCAGCAACTCGATCAGCGTGAAGCCGGCGGGCCGAGTCGTTGCAGAGCGTCGAGAAGACTGCGGCATGGCTTCAAATTCGGATGAGACGTAGCCGCGTTCGCCAGAACGCGGGCAATCGAAGGCTGACCCGCGTTCTGGCGACCGCGGCTACGGTTTGGTTTCGGCTTTCAATTCCTCGGCACTCTTCCAAAGAAAGTGCTGAGTCGCTGAGTCGCGGTCAGGGACAGTGACCTCTTGCTCCCACTGCATCGGTGGATGCGGAGCATTCGGGTCATCGCTGGCGATCTTGGAAAGGCTGCCGAGTTCGAGATTCACGCTCACCTTGTACTTGCCGGGATACGGCCCATCCAGCTTCGTGAAGTTGTAGAGCCCTCCGGAAACCGAAGTCCAAGCGACTGGTCCCGGATTTCCCAGTTGCGGCAGAAATCGAACCGTCGCGTCTGGCACCAGCTTGTCGCCAACGATCACCGAACCGCGCACCGCGACTCGACGAGGCTCCGCCTTTCCGCTGCAGCCGATCAGCGACAGCAATCCCAACAACAACAAAGCTCGTGGCATCAGAACTCCCAACGTCCGAATCTTCCTTTGGTCCAACTTCCGAATAACGCGTTCTCCGGTCTTCGCAGATTTCCGAAGACGATCGGTGATCGCAACTCGATGCCCGGCATCGAGGCTGGAAACTCTGGCCACATCTTGTTCGATATGACGCTGAAACAACGCCCGCAGACTTTGGTTGGACTGAGCCATGCGTTCGTCTCGTTTCCTCGACCCGAAATGGCAAGTTGGGTGGATCTTCTAGCCGAACGCGAATTCCGATTACACTCCCGCTGTCAGCTCGACGCTGATTTGTCAGGAGTCTGAATCATGCTCGAAACCGCTGTGCCACTATCACCCGAAGAGATCGCCGCGCGAGGCGATAAACTCTACAAGGAACAAATCGAATCAAAGGTGGCTTCGTGCCGGGGGCAAGTGGTCGCCATTGATGTGCTCTCAGGAGACTACAGCGTGGCGACCAACGCGAGTCTCGCCGTCAGGGACTTGCGGACTCGAAAACCCAACGCCGTCACTTTTGGAGTGCGAATTGGCAGCCGAACCTTTGCTCGCATTGGGCGTGGACCAAGGAAGGTGAAATGATTCGTGGAGTCGTCACCAACCATTTGGAGGCTTGGGTCGATCTGGCGGTTGTCGGCGATGGCCTTCCGACCGTGAACTTCTCCGCCGTCATCGACACGGGATTCAGCGATTTTCTAACCTTGCCAATCGCCGTCTTGGAAAGATTTCGAGCGGTCCCAGTCACGCATGTGATCGTGACGCTCGCAGATGGCAGTGAAATCGTCAGCGAAGTCTTCGAGTTGACCGTACTTTGGGACGGCGTCCCAATCACGATCGACGTCCATGCCGCCGAAGTCGAACCGCTCGTCGGTATGGCACTGCTGGCTGGACATGACCTCCACATGCGAGTCGTTCCCAATGGAGAGGTGACGATCGCCGTGGTCCCCGACGCGTAAATCACCGGCGGACTTGCTCTCAACCCTTTACTTTTCACTCGCAACGATCGTCGAGCATCATGACCGAACTCGCCAAGCAGTACGAACCGAAAGAAGCTCAATCGAAATGGTTTTCATTTTGGGAGGAGCGCGGCTATTTCGACGCGAATCCGAACCCGGATAAGAAGCCGCACACGATCATGATTCCGCTGCCGAACGTAACCGGCGCGCTGCACATGGGGCATGCGCTCAACGGGACGTTGCAGGACTTGTTGACTCGCTGGCGGCGGATGCAGGGGTACGAGGCGCTCTGGATGCCCGGCACCGATCATGCCGGCATCGCGACTCAGGCGGTCGTCGAACGGCGGATGCTCGAAGAGGAAGGGCTGACTCGGCACGACGTCGGCCGCGAGGCGCTCGTCGAACGAATCTGGAAATGGAAGGACAAGTTTGAAGAGCGGATCATCAGCCAACAGAAAATGCTCGGAGCCAGTTGCGATTGGCGGCGCGTGCGATTCACGCTGGATGACGTCTGCTCGCGAGCCGTCCGCCGCACGTTCTTCAAGTTCTTCAAAGACGGCCTAATCTACCGAGGCAAACGGCTGGTCAATTGGGACACTTATCTGCAAACCGCCGTCGCCGATGATGAGGTCACGCACGAAGACGTCGCCGGGCACTTTTGGACGTTCAACTATGAAGTAGTCGAGAGACGAGAGTCGAGAGACGAGAGTAATGCAGAAGGGTCGGGTGCAGGCCCTCTCGACTCTCGACTCTCGACTCTCGACTACTCCCCGACCGGCGAACGCATTTCGTTTTCGACCACCCGTCCCGAAACGATGCTCGGCGACACCGCCGTGTGCGTGCATCCGACCGATGAGCGTTACACGCACCTCGTCGGCAAGCACGTCCGCATTCCGCTGACCGGGCGAGTCATCCCGATCATCGCCGATGCTCTGCTCGCGGACAAAACGCTGGGGACGGGGTGCGTGAAGGTCACGCCGGCTCATGATCCGAACGACTACGCCTGCTATCAGCGCAACAAGCAGATCGGCGTCATCAACATCCTCAACCCGGACGGCACGCTCAACGAGCACGGCGGGAAGTACGCCGGGCTGACGATGCCGCAAGCTCGCGAGCAGGTCGTCGCGGACATGCAGTCGCTGGGGCACTTCGAGAAGGTCGAGGACCGCACGATCCCGCTGATGCACAGCGACCGCTCGAAGACCCCCATCGAGCCGTACTTGAGCGACCAGTGGTTCGTGAAGATGGACACGCTCGCCGAGGCCGCCATGCAAGCCGTCCGCGACGGCAAAGTGAAATTCTTCCCGTCGCGTTACACGACCAGCTACATGGACTGGCTCGGCGAGAAACGCGACTGGTGCATCAGCCGCCAGCTCTGGTGGGGACATCGAATTCCCGTGTGGTCGAGAGCCGAACTCCGGCCGACGGCCGACAGCCGACAGCCGACAGCCGCGATACCGTTTTTACCCGGCGCAACGCTGACTCCCAACGGTCAAGAATTCCAATTCCCCATCGAGTCCGCCGACTTCATCTCCGCCCGCTACGTCGATGGCCCAACCGCCGATCAGCGCACGCTGCTTGTCAGCGTGGACATGGGCCACGATGACATCGAGCAACAACTTGACGCGATCGGCTTCAAGCAGGACGAGGATGTTCTCGACACTTGGTTCAGTTCCGCGCTGTGGCCACACGCAACACTCGGTTGGCCTGATACGGAACACAATCCGCCGATGACTGTGAACGAGTCGGTTGGCAATTCGGAAAAACGGTATTACGGCGATCGGCTGTCGGCTGTCGGCTCTCGGCCGGACAAGAACGAAGTCCTCCCCTACTTCTACCCCGGCAACGTGCTGGTGACGTCACGGGACATCATCACTCTGTGGGTGGCTCGGATGGTGCTGACGGGGTTGTACAACATGGGGGACGTGCCGTTCCGGCATGTCTGCATTCACCCGAAGATTCTCGACGGGTTTGGGCAGACGATGTCGAAGTCGAAGGGGAACGGCGTCGATCCGCTGGACCTGATCGACAAGTACGGCACCGACGCCGTGCGGTTCACCATCGCCAGCTTCGCCGGCGAGACCCAGGACGTCCGCCTCCCCGTCGGCTACGAATGCCCGCACTGCGGCCACGTCATCCCGCAAACGCTGGAACACCAAAAAGCGGTCCCCGGCGGCGGAGCGAAACCGCGCGTCAAATGCGCGAAGTGCAAACAGTCGGCCCAATACAGCAGCCCCTGGTTCGAACCCGATGCCGGCGAGCCAGTCGCTCGCGTCGTCAGCGAACGCTTCGAGTACGGCCGCAATTTTTGTAACAAACTCTGGAACGCCGCCCGGTTCGCGATGATGAATCTGGCGGAATACACGTCCGGCACGGTCGCCGAAAGTGATCTGAAACTCGAAGACCAATGGATTCTCAGCCGCCTGTCGCACACGTCGGGCGAAGTCACGTCCATGCTCGGCCGCTACCGCTTCGACGAGGCGACGCGCATCCTGCGCGACTTCGTCTGGAACGAGTTCTGCGACTGGTATCTCGAAATGATCAAGCCGCGTCTGCGTGACGAAGCTTTGAAGCCGATCGCTCAACGAGTCCTCGTCAGCGTGCTCGACACGATCGTCCGCCTGTTGCATCCGTTCGCCCCGTTCATCACGGAAGAACTGTGGCAGAGGTTGAATGAGATTGCTCCGGAGCGGCTTGACCTCAAAGGTAAGTCACTCGATGCGCGGCATCGTGCAACGCCAGACAAAGTCAGGAGCATGGTGATTGGCGAACTTCAACCGGTTACCAATGCCGCGAGTGTGATGGTCGCTACTTGGCCTGAAGTCTCAACATGGTTTCAAAACCGCGACCTCGAACGCCGCTTCGAGCGTCTCCAAGAAACGATCGTCGCCGTGCGCAACGTCCGCGCGCTCTACAACATCGCGTCGAGCACTCCGATCCAACTCCACATGCGTTGCAACGCCGACATCGCCTCCGACATGCAACACGTCGCCGGGCAGTTTGAGAACCTCTCGAAAGCCCTGCTCGCCGCCGCCGGAGCCGACGTGCAACCGCCAACCAATTCGCACAGTTGCAGTTTGACCGACGCCGAAGTCTTCGTCGCATTGGACGGCCTCATCGACGTCGCCGCCGAACGCGCCGCCGAACGCGAACGAAAAACCAAAGAAGCCGACCGACTCCGCAAAGGGATCGAGTCCAACGAAAAGAAACTCGCCAACGAAGCCTTCGTCGCCAAAGCCCCCCCCGACGTCCTCCAACAAACCCGCGACGTCCTGGAGAACTACAAGAAACAACTCGTCAGCGTGGAGGCGATCATCAAGGCGTTGGAGTAATTGAACTGCATCGACTCCAACTGAGGAATTCGCATTGCGAGGTATCCGGTGGACCCTTTCAAGATCATCATTTGGCCGGATGCACTCGCAGAGTTGAAGCAACTTCGAGCCTTTGACCGCAAGCAAATCCGCGAATCCATCGAGAGCAATTTGAGTTTTCAACCGACCGTCGTTTCTCGAAATCGCAAATTGATGGATCAGCCTGAAGCGTCCTTTGATTACGATCCACCCCTGTGGGAATTGCGGGTTGGAACATGGCGAGTGTTTTATGACGCGGACTTACTGGAACGAGTCGTCTCGATTCGAGCAGTTCGCGAGAAGCCGAGTCATCGAACAACGGATGAAATCCTATGAAGACCATCAGCGTTGATGAATTTCGAGCGAATCTTGATCGTTACCTTGTCGAAGTGCGGACGGACGACCTATTGGTCATGGATCACGGTCGCCCGGTCGCGTGGTTTCGTGGCGTTTCACAAGAAATGGACGAGGACTCGCGATTCTTCGCGGACGATCCCGCGTTTTGGGAAATGATTAAAGAGCGTCGTCAGGGCGAGGGGATTTCTTGGGACGAGGCCAAACGGCAACTCGACTTGCTCGACTTGCTCGACACGGAAGCTTGATTGAACGCACAGATCATCCGAGTGTTGAGGTAGAAGACGTCGATCAAAGACCAACTCTTCTTCGATGATTGAGGTCCGCCATGCGAATTCCTGGCAAACGAGTCACACAAACCCGATTGATTCAGCGCGGTCGTTTTGTGGTGGCCGTTGATGTGGAGATGGTGATTCCCCTCGACGATCCATCCGAACCGTGTCTGGAATCGGAGACGGTCAATTTCTTGAAAGAAGTCGCCGAGCATGCGGAACGTGGTGAACGTAACTGGCTCGCAAGTCATGGCAAGGTCTATGAACTCGTGGAGCAAGCGACATGAGTACCGTCGATCAAGACTACGACGATGAAGACCGCGCCTACATCAACGATCCAGCGTTTTGGAAAATGATCGACGAGCGACGCAAGGAAGTCGGTATCCCTTGGGCGGAAGCGGAAAAGCTGCTCGGCTTAGATACGGAAGCCTGATCGACCGCGACGCAGAACGCCCCCGCAACACCAAAGAAGCCGACCGACTCCGCAAAGGGATCGAAACTCGAAGGGAACCCCATCATGGCAACGATCGCCATCGAACCGAACGTCTTCTACACGCTCGACGAGGTCGCGCAATTGCTTCGCGTTTCGCGTGCGGCGGCGTTGCGACTCATCAAATCGGGTCGCGCACCGGCCGTCCAGATTGGGCGACAATGGAGAGTGCTGGGAGCGGCGTTGCTGAATCTGGGTGATGCGAGCAGCGATTCGGAATCCGAGCACGTTCGCGATTGGTGGGCAGCCTCGAACAAAGCGTTGCAAGAAGTTTGGGACAACGACGAGGACGCCGTCTATGACCAGCTTTAGCCAAGGCGATGTGATCCTCACCGAAATCGCCTTCAGCGGCGAGCCGGGCCGCAAGCGACGACCGGCCGTTGTCGTCAGCATTGACGACTTCAATCGCGCGGGGACGAAGCTGATCGTCGCTGCCGTCACAAGTAATGTCTCACCGCCGTTTCGACGCGGAGATGTCTTGCTGGCTGACTGGCAGAAAGACGGACTGGTCAAACCGTCGGCCGTTCGCGGCGTTTTGGCGAGCATCGACAAAAGTGACATCGTCCGCCCGATGGGCCACCTAACCGAGAATGATTTCGCCAAGGTCGAGGCTGCCGTGGCGGACCTGCTCGGACTCAAGGTCGCTTAATGACCTTCTTTGCTAGAACCCACTTCTCCGAATCAAATCACGGTGACGAGTCACAGCCCAAACAGGACGTCGATGATGACGAAAAAGACTTCCTACCGCCTTTTGAAGGCCGTCGTTGCCATCATCATTCTCGTCGGCACGCCTCGATGGCTTTTATGTGCGGACGAAACCGTCGATGGTCCGGCGTTGATGCAGCGAGTTCGCGACGACATCGCTTGGGTCGGGAAGCTCGAATCGTTTCATTTGATGGCTCGCATCGAAGAGCGACGCACGCCGGAAGGGCTTGAGCACGCGCTCAAAACGATCAAAGGGGATTGTCCGAATTTCGAGCCTGATCCGCAGAAGCACACGGAACTGCTGCCGGAAACCAACATGCGGTTGGAGTTGGATTTCGATGCTCGGCGAATGCGATACCTGTGGCTCCATCGTAATGCGTCCAATCGTGAGTTGTGGCGTGAAGTGCGGATGTGGGATGGCCGGCGATGCGCCTATCACGTCCAGGATTTTCGAGACGCCACCGATCGCGTCTTCATCAAAGCAGACACGGCGCTGGTCACCGATTCGTTTTGGGGCTGGTTCGGCTACCTGAATCAACAGCCGCTGACTGGCTGGTGGAATGACGATGCCAAGCAACGCGAGCAACGGATGGACGTATTTGGAACCGTGTCCGACTATGTGCTCGTGGATCGCGAAAACTACCACGGAGTTGATTGCCATGTGGTGCTCGAAACTCGCCAATGGCGGGATCGCTATTACGTCGGAGTCAAAGACGGTCGGTGGTACGGTGCCAAAACGGGAGTCATTTCGTTCGCGAACCTTCCGAAGTTCGCCGAAACTCATCAACGGCTCGTCGAAGAGTTTCTCGGCAGGTCGCTCGGAGTGAATCCGTCCAACGACGTTTGGAACGCCGTGCATGAAGAACTCGCGGCTTTGTCTCCGGCTCGCCGAGCGGCGTGGGGCAAGCAGTTGTATTCCGAAGTGGGAAAGCGATTCAGTCCTTGCTGGGAGTTTTGGTTTTCCGACTTCCGCGATCTCGGCGGGGGACGCTTCCTGCCGTTTCGCGAGACTCGCTTGGCCTACGATCACGACGAGGAAATGGGCGAGGGCCAGAAGATTGTTGTGTGCGGTCAGCGAACGCTCTTCGTGCGGAAGCTGACGCTCAATCAACCGCTCGACGACAGCCTCTTCGACGAGCCGATCGCCGCCGGTGCCACCGTGGTTGACGAGACCGCGAAGCCATAGCCGCTGGAAACTTCATGGAAAGGGATTGCTCATTGAGCGTGGTGCATTCAATCCCTCGACTTCAACATCTCGCAAACTCCCGCGCGTGAGCCTCCCGCGTTCTGGCAAACGCGGCTATGGTAAGAAAAGTTCTGCTGTTCGCTTTTGCGGAGAATGTTTGCCTCCATGTCGTCTCATTTTCTATTCATCGTCTGCCAAGTCGGTGCCGAAGCCACTGTCAAAAACGAGTTGGCTCGAAAGCATCCGAGCTTTCGGTTTTCGTTTTCGCGGCGCGGGTTTCTGACGTTTCGTATTCCTGAGGAGGTCGCTCGCGATCGCAAGTTTGAATTGAATTGCGCGTTCGCTCGGACCTGGGGATTCTCGCTGGGAAAAGCGGTCGGAACCGATGGGCGGCAGTTGGCTCGCGACTTCTGGAAGCCGTTCGTCGAGCGCTATCCGGCGGACGTGTTGTCGCTGTTCCAGCATCTGCATGTCTGGCAGCGCGATCGGTTCGTGCCAGGAGACTCCGATTTCGAGCCGGGAGTCACTCCGCTGGCCGAGGGAATCGGTGAGCTGATTTTGGAACAGCGGCCGATCGTGAGCTTCGCAATACCGCGTGCCAGCGCGGATGAGATGTTTAACCCCAACGCCATCGGCGTGGGCGAGAAGCGTCAAACGACTCGCGCGCACGCCGATGGCGTTGCGGTTAAACATCTTTCTCCGACTCGCGAGGTGGAAGTTGTCAGTCCGCCGCATTCTCCTTGGTCGTTGGCGTTGAACGAAGACGCTCAACTCAACGATCGCGTTTTCGATTGCATCGTTGTCGAACCCAACGAGTGGTGGTTCGGTTGGCATCGAGCGAACACCGTCGAGACCCGCTGGCCGGGGGGGGTTCCGTGCGTGGACTCGCCGGAGAACATGATTTCGCGAGCGTACCTGAAGATGGTGGAGTCGTTGCTCTGGTCCGCGTTGCCGATTCAGGCGGGGGATCGGTTTGTCGAGATCGGCAGTTCACCAGGCGGCTCATGCCAAGCGTTGTTGGAGCGCGGTTGCCTCGTGACCGGCATCGACCCCGCCGAGATGGACCCCGTGCTGCTGGCGAATCCGAACTTCACGCATCTCCGATCACGAGCGAAGAAAGTCGAACGGAACGATTTTCGAGCCTTTCGTTGGCTGGCGATGGATGCGAACGTCGCTCCGAAATACACGCTCGACACGCTGGAGGCGATCGTGACTCAACCGGAAGTGCGGATCGAAGGGTTGCTGTTGACGCTCAAGCTGACCGACATGGCGTTGGCCGCCGAATTGCCGCTGTACCACAAGCGCATCCGCTCGTGGGGCTATCGCCGCGTGCGTGCTCGGCAACTGGCGTTCAATCGGCAAGAGGTCTGTGTTGTCGCCACCGACTTGGGGGCTGCAACGACACATGAGCAAGAACGAGATGTTTAACCGCTACGCCATCGGCGTGCGCGGGAGTCGTTGCGCGGGAGTCGTTGAGCGGGAGTCGTTGAGCGCGACGCGCCCACGCCGATGGCGTTGGGGTTAAACGCTGTGGCATCAGCGTTTCACCCGGGTGGCGCGAGGTGCCCCGCGATCCACGAAAGCAGTTCGGCGCGTGAGGCCACCTCAAACTTCGCGTAAATCGCTCGCGAGTGCGAATGCACGGTATGGACGCTGATCTTCAATTCGTGAGCGACTTCCTTCTCGGAGCGTCCGCCCAGCAACTCGTTGTAGACGCGAAGTTGTCCGGGGGTGAGTTGCTGTTCCCGCCGTTTCCGATCGTCGTTGGCACGAACAGGAACCGACTGATTTCGCGTGGATTCATCGACGGCCCGGTTTGCCTCCGCTTGAGCTAAACCCAGGTCGCTAAAAACCTGCAACTGATACGGTCCAATCTCCACGAGGGCCGCGACGGGGAGCACCGATTCCAAAATCGGTTGACCATTCAACCGCGTGCCGTTGTGGCTGCCGAGATCGCGAATCAGAAACTCGGTCGGTGTCCGAACCAGGACGGCATGATTCCGCGAGACCGCCGAATGGGGTAGGTACACCACATTGGTTGGCGTGCGGCCGATGGTCGCTTCGTCCACGTCGATCCGTTGAACGCGTTCGAGCACCTCCGCGTTTCGGATCGTTAGAAACAAGTCGCCAGTCATCGTTCCTCTTTCCTGTCAACAGATACGAATCTCACCTGTTTAGGTGAGAAGAATCGTCTTGCGATTCTCCGTCAAGCCTGGAAGATCTGCCCGCGCTCGCACGAAATGGTATCAGGTGCCGCAACGAGGTAGGTATCACTCGTCTGTTAAGGTCACGTTTGCAGTTTCTGTTCTTGGAAGAGTCCTCTAACCATTGGAGAAATCATCATGGCAAGAATTGATCGAAAAGGTTCGAGCGGGACTACGGGGAATCGGGCATCGTCGCCGATTGAAGAGTTGCTGCTCGCGGCCCTGGAGCGCGGCGGCGACAGCCTTGAGACCGGTCGGTATCTGGTCACGTTCAAGGAAGGGGCGGCAGAAGCCGGAATACAGTCGCTGGGTGGGCATGGGATGCGCGTTGCCGACGCGAGAGATTTTGAGAATCAGGCGATGACGCTGGAGGACATGGGCGACGCCGATGCGGTCCTGTTCCCGGAAATCGGAGTGGCGCTGGTTGGCGGTGATGCGGCGCAGGCACGCAGCCTCAGCGTGCAGTCAGAGATCGCCGCCGACGGCCCGGTCGAGTCGATTGACCCGGAGTATTTTGTCTTTTCGGACGGATCGGCTGTTGGCTCGGTCAGCGAGTACATGCGCGGTTTTCTGCGGGCTGCGGAAACCATCGCCAATGATCTGCGAGGGGCCGGACAGTCACAGTCGGATTTGGAGGAAGAGACGCTGGCCCTTGGTGCAACGTGGGGGATGACGGCGTGCAAAGTTCCACCGAGCTTGCGCAGCGGCTTGGGGATCAAGGTGGCGGTACTCGACACGGGAATGGACATGGGGCATCCGGACTTTGCCGGTCGCCTCTTCGCCTCACAGACCCAGTCGTTCGTGGGCGAGCCAGTTCAGGATCTGCACAGCCACGGGACTCATTGCATCGGCACGTCGTGCGGCCCGAAGGCTCCGGCGGGAACGACGCCGCGCTACGGCATCGGCCACCGCGCTTCGATTTTCGTCGGCAAGGTACTCACAAACTCGGGGTCTGGCTCATCGGGCAGCGTTCTGAACGGCATGAACTGGGCGATTGCGAACCGCTGCCAAGTGATTTCAATGTCACTCGGCTCGCAGTCGGCAGTGCAGCCCGCTTACACGGCAGCGGGACAAGCGGCACTCAACAACGGCCTGTTGATCATTGCGGCGGCCGGTAACTCGGCATCCAGCACGGGTTCCCCCGCCAACTCGCCGACGATCATGTCGGTGGCCTCGCTCGATATGAATCTCAGCCCTTCGTCGTTTTCCAACTTTGGCAAGATCGAAATTGCCGGGCCGGGCCGAGATATCTTTTCCTCGGTGCCGCGGCCAACCCGTTACGGAATCAAGAGCGGCACCAGCATGGCCACTCCGCATGTCGCGGGATGTGCCGCCTTGTGGGCGGAAAGTTCCGCTTCGCTCCGAGGCATCAATCTGTGGAAGAGGCTCCAAGCAACCGCCAAGCCTCTGCCGTTCTCCGCAACGCGGGTCGGTGCGGGGCTTGTCCAAGCCCCCTGATGCCCGAATGAGGTGAGAATGTGATAAGCTCGTGCCCGTCGGGAGAATTCTTCCGACGGGCACACTCTTTTGTTCGGGAGACTCATCATGGTCAGTGGAAAAAGATGGATTGTCACAACGTCTGGCGACCGGTCGCTCAATGACATTCAAACGAGCTTGAGCAAGTCTGGATTCGCCATCGACCAAGTCCTCGGCGAGATCGGCTGCATCACCGGGTCCGCCAGCGACGACGTCGCGAAGAAGTTGCGGGGGATGCCCGGAGTCGCGGATGTTTCGGCCGATTCGCCGATCAACATCGGCCCGCCGGATGCGCCGACCACATGGTAGTCACGCTCAATCACTTTGAGAGTTTGCCCCGCTCGGTCTTCGAGGTCCGCTCACGAACGGACTGACTTTCACGAAGAAACGCAATTCCAAGCCGTGGGCTGACGTCACCCCGATGCGCGGCGATAAGGCGATCTGCCGATCGCGTACCTCGGCATCGTCGGGCGATTCGATCCAGATGCGAGTCCCGCGTGTGAGATCCCTACCATCCAAGCGTCGGTCCACATCGAACGAGACGCGTCCCGATCAACTCGCGAGCCGCTTCCTGCGGATTCCGGTCGTAGAAGTCTCGTGTCAGCGCGGGCATCGCCCAATCTCCCGGCCACGAATGCGGACTATCAAGGCCGTTCTGAATGTTCGGATCTGTGAGAAGCTCGTCCGCAAGGGCGGCCCCAACCACAATCAAAAAGCCTATCCGCCGCCGACGAGAGTTACGATTTCAATTTTATCTCCCGGCTGAAGCACGCAGGCGGTGTGAGTCGCGCGTGGCACGAGCTGTTGATTTCTTTCGACCGCGAGGTATCGCGGTTGCAGCTTTAATTCTTCCAACAGCATCGCCACTGAGCTGCCTGGCTCGATCTTCCGAGGCTCACCGTTGACTGAAATCTCCATGTCGCGTGGCCCTTATTGGTTCTACTGCGCACGTTGTAGCCGCGTTCGCCAGAACGCGGGGTGCTCAAGCC
>JBJXEX010000382.1:0-59766 GCA_046156195.1 Planctomycetaceae bacterium
CAGAACGCGAGCTTGGACACCCCGCGTTCTGGCGAACGCGGCTACGACTCAATTCTGTCCGAGAAGTCCCTTGAAAGTAGACTCATGCCCTCGCGTTTGCTCTGCCTCTGCCTGCTGTCGATCACGACGCTCGCCAACGCCGACGATCACCTCCGCGACCTGCAGACCGAGGCCATCAAGAACGGCCATTCGCCAGTCGCTCACTGGGGGGGCGATCCCAAGAACTACAAGGAGTGGGGTACGCACAGCAATCGACTGATCCCGGTCTATACCTTCGGAACTCTGGGTGCCGGCGAGGGAGTCGATCTCAACAGTTACCTCGGCAAGAACAGCGCCTACCGCAGCGAGGCCAAGCTCAAAGCGATCTACGGTCGCGTGCCGACCAACACGCTCAACCCCAACGCCGAATACTGCGACCAAACCGACCTCGCCACTTTGCAGCGAGCAGCATTCAAGGCTGGCAAGAAGCACGTCATTCTGATGATCTTCGACGGCATGGATTGGCAATCGACTCGCAACGCCGCCATCTACAACGAACGGCGAGTCAGTTACTCCGAGGGACGCGGCACCGGCACTCACTTTCAGAATTACAACGCGAACGGAACAACGCAGTTCGGAATTATGTGCGTCGCTCCGCACAATGACGGCACTGACTCGGATGTGGATACGCAAACCATCGCGAACCCCGGCGGCAAATATCCCGGTGGCTACAATGTCGCAAAGGGAGGCCCGTTCCCTTGGTCCCCGCCAAGCAATGACATCTATTATCTCACCGGCCGCAATCCCGACGGCAAAGGCAAAGGTGAGCACCCGTTTCCCGACTCGGCCAATACGGCTCAAGCGATGACCTCTGGCGTGAAGAGCTTTAACAACTCCATCAACGTCGATTACGCCGGGCAGCAAGTGAGTCCGATTGCTCACGAAGTTCAAGCCGCGGGCTTCTCAGTCGGAGCCGTCACCAGCGTGCCCATCAGCCATGCGACTCCGGCTTGCTCTTACGCTCACAACGTCGATCGGGACGACTACCAGGACATCACTCGGGATCTGCTCGGCCTGCCGTCGATCTCGCATCCGAGAAAGCCTTTGCCGGGACTCGACGTGCTGATTGGCGGTGGCTTCGGCGACACTGCGATCAAGACCGGTGATGAAGTCAAAAAGACTCAAGGACAAGGCAAGAATTTCGTCCCCGGCAACATCTGGCTGACCGCTGCCGATCGCAAAACGGTCGATGAATCCAATGGCGGCAACTACGTCGTCGCGGAACGGACGACCGGAGCCAAGGGACGTGAAGTCCTAATGGCCGCCGCCGATAGAGCGATCTCGTCCAATCGACGGTTGCTTGGATTCTTCGGTGTTGGCAAGACCAAGGGACATTTGCCGTTCGCCACAGCCGACGGAGACTTCAATCCGACTGTCGGCCGCACCAACAAAGCCGAGTCGTATACCTCCGATGATCTCACCGAGAATCCAACGCTCGCCGACATGACCGCCGCCGCACTGACCGTGCTTGGCCGAAAACCCAAAGGATTCTGGTTGATGGTCGAAGCCGGCGATGTCGATTGGGCCAATCACGACAACAACCTCGATAACTCCATCGGAGCGGTCAACTCCGGCGATCGGGCCTTCCATGTCATCACCGATTGGGTTGAAAAACACAGCAACTGGCAAGAAACGCTGGTGATCGTCACTGCCGATCATGGCCATTACCTTTGGCTCGACCGTCCTGAGGGGTTGATTCCATCCAAGAAATAGCGTTCTGGCGTGCGGGCAGCTTCAGACATAAACCCCAGTGAGCCAGTGAGAGTGTCACCCCAATAATCAAGGGAGCCACAAAAACTTTTGGCCTCATCTTGTTATTTCAGCGAACTTTTATAGATTGCTCCGGGTTTCAGCCGGGAATTCAATTCGTTTCACCAGAGGAGCCTAACCGTGAAGCGTTGGTTGTTGATCGCCTCTTCCGCCTGTTTGTCATTGGGAGTGCTGGGGTTAAGCGTTACCGACGCGAAGCCGCCAGTGGCTCAAAAGAAAGTCGAGAAGGCCCCGGTGGACCCGAAAGCGGAAGCCGCTTTCCGGGACGCCGCCATGAAATTGGCCGGAGGCACTGAACTCGACAAGGTTCTGGCTCTCGAAAATAAAGAACGCGGCGTCAAGCACGATCCCATGCCGGTCGTCGACGACCTGACGTTCCTCCGACGGATTTATTGTGATCTCGTCAGCCGTATTCCAACGGCCGACGAGATCTCTTCGTTTGAGGCGGACAAGTCTCCCACCAAACGGGCGGAGTTGGTTGACCGTCTCATCGCAGATGCCCGCTTCATCGACCGCTGGACGGTGTTCTATTCGGACATGTTCCGTCTGCGTGCTCAGGCCGACGGCGGCGGAGCGGCGATTGCTTGGGTTCATCAGGCGATCGAAGACGCGATGCCTCACGACGAGTTGTGCCGTCGCCTCATTACCACCAACGGTAAGGCGGGAGCGGCTCCCGAAGTGGCATTTGTCCTTGGGGACAATGCCGACCCGATGATTCTTGCGGGTGTGACTTCTCAGGTCTTCATGGGCGTCCGAATTCAATGTGCTCAGTGTCACGATCATCCGTTCGACGTGTGGACTCAGGAAAACTTTTACGGCTTCGCGGCATACTTTGGCAAAACGCAGCGGATCGAGAATCAGTTCACTCGGACGATCTATGCCAAGGAAAACGAGACTTCAACCGTCCTTTGGCCCCCCGAAGGCAAGGCGAAACCGAGCGAACGCAAGCCCGCCAAGCCGACTTTCCCGTTCGACATGACTTCGGCTGACGAGAAACCGGAACACCTTGTTCGGCTCACCGCGCTGCGAGCCAAGCAAAAAGCCGAGAGAGACGCCTTGCTCGCAAAGTCAGCCACGAAAGACGCGGATGTCGATGAACTGCTTTCCGGCGCGGAAGAGAACGAAGCTAAAGCGAAGGGGAAGCGCCAAGACGATGACGTCACGCGAGACGCCAAGACAGACGCCAGGAACCTCAACATCAAGGCTGGACTCTACACCACCAGCGACTGGCGGAACGAGTTGGCAAATCTGGTGACGAGTCCTCGCAATCGCTGGTTCGCGAAGAATTTGGTCAATCGAGTGTGGGCCGACTTGGTCGGCCGAGGCATCGTCGATCCCATCGACGACTTCAGCGACAACAACCCCGCCAGTCATCCGAAGATGCTCGATTATCTCGCCGACGAATTCGTGGCGAACGGCTATGACCTGCGGTCGATCATTCGGTTAATCGTCAATAGCCAAGTCTACCAGCGGGGTCACATTTACGGGGCCGAGGAATTGCAAGTCGCCGAAATGGAGAAGTCGTTCCTGGCCACACCAATGCGGCGAATGCTCAGCGAGACACTCTTCGACAGCATCATTACCGCCGGACATGTCTTCGACGTGAAGCACACTCCCGGCAAGAACATGAAGACGACCTGGAAGCTCTCGCAAGTCGCGAAGCCAAACTCCGGCCGCCAAGGCTTGGCGCTGACTTCAATGAAGCTCCAGCAGAAAATGGAAATGAACGCCGCAATGGCGAAAGACGACGAGGAAGCCGCCCCTGGTGTGGACCTCGAAAAGGGCATCGAGATCGACTTCGGAAAAGTTCTGGCAAAGGCCAAAGCGGACGGCCAGAAAGTCGAAGTCGAAGAGATGCGAGTCATGTCCAAAGAAGAGATTGAGGCCGAACGGATGCGTGCCCAGATGCAGACTCAACGCCGAGGCGTCGATTACATCGACCGCTATGTGAAGGCGACGTTTGACGACAATCCGAAGTTCGGTTCGTCGCTCCGCATGTCGTCGCCTGCCGCGCCGGAACATTTCCTCCGAGTCTTCGGCCAAACCGACCGCGAAGTGCTAGGTGAGACTCGCGACCATGCCCCCAGCATGAGACAAGCCCTCATGATGCTGAACGGCTCGCTGACCCATGAAGCGTCCCGCGTCGGCGAATTTGAGCCGATGTATGCGTTGATCGCCGAGCAGAAGAATCTCGACGGAGCCGTCAAACTGGCCTACCGTGAAATCCTCACCCGTGATCCGAGTGAAGGTGAAATCAAAGAGGCCAAGTCGATCATCGCCACTCACAAAGACCCACTCGACGGCATGGCCGACTTCCGCTGGATTCTGCTCAACTGCAACGAATTCCGTTTCCTGCCGTGAGACAACTCGATAAGACGTTTCTCGTGTTCGCTGCGGTAACGAACATGACTCGGATGCAGTTCCATGACCACAGCGACGTTCACGGACTGGAATGATTTGATTGCCGAATCAGAGTATGACGCTCTGGCGGCGATTCGGGACGCGGTTCGTGTAGGAAATCTGGAGGAAGCCGAGGCCGGAATTTTGGAGTTCATGGAGATCGTGGCGAAGAAACAACGCAACGCCGTTCGGAGCCACCTCAAGCAATTGATGGCGCATGTCCTGAAGTGGAAGATTCAGCCAAACCATCGCAGCCGAAGTTGGGCCACGACAATCATCAACTCGCGTGACGAAATTGAGGATCTCCAAGAAGAATCGCCGAGCATTACCAACGAGGACATCTATCGCGAACTCTGGGATGACGCTTTTCTCCGAGCTAAGCGATTAGCAGCAGTTGATACCGGACTGAAAGTGACTGTTTCTGATTTGACCTGGAAAGAAGTGTTCGAAGACGAGTATTTCCTGCCAGACGAATGATTCGATCAAACCTCGACTCTCCGAGAAACGCGTCGCACGATTGACCCGCTAACGCGTTCCTCGGAGAGTCGTGGTTCAGTGCCATGATGACCTACCGAATTCAAACACCTACCTCTGTTTCCGCAAGTTTCACGAAAGGAACTCGACATGATGGGATGCCTGGATTACCGAATGAATCGCCGAGCAGTGTTGCAGGCTTCAATGGCCTCGATCCTCGGATTCTCGATGCGCGATCTGATCGCGTTTGGCGGAACTGATCATACGCCAACGGCCGAGCATGTGATTTTTTTCTGGAACGGCGGAGGAATGTCGCATCTCGACACATTCGATCCGAAGCCTGGTCGGCCGACTGGAGGCGAGTTTGACGCGATCGACACGTCTGTCGAAGGCGTGAAGATTTCCCAGATCTTCCCGGAGACGGCCAAGGTCATGCACCACTGCGCTCTGGTGCGCTCGATCGCCGGAGTCAACGGTGATCACGGCCGAGGCACTTATCAATTGCAGACCAGCTATCAGGCATCGGCGAACTTGGTTCACCCAGGCTTCGGTTCGGTGGTTACGTCCGAGAAAAAGCAGCTTGGCGATCTGCCGTCGTATGTCACGATCAGTGGCCGCGCACCCAAGGCCAGCTACCTCGGCCAGAAGTGTGAAGCGTACTTCATCGGTGCTCCGGGCGAGAAAGACCCGTACCTGTCGTTCCCGGAAGGGATCGCCTCGACCCGTGGCAATCAACGTCTGGAAGTGCTGGAAAAGTTCAACGGTCGCTTTGCTGAGAAGTCGTCGAACAAGGAATTGAAATCGACTCAGACCTCGATCGACGAGGCGTTGACGCTGATGCGCAGCCCGGCGCTGGCCGCGTTTGAACTCGACAAAGTGCCGACCTCGCAGTTGAATCGCTACGGCGACACGCCATTCGGCCGAGGCTGCCTCACGGCGAAGCAATTGGTCGAGACCGGCGTGCGATTCGTGCAAGTGAATCGCGGCGGCTTCGATACGCACATGAACAACTTCCCGGCGATGGAAGCTCATGGCGAGATTATGGACCCGGCGATCGCATCGCTGATCTCCGACTTGGCCGAATCGGGCCTGTTGAAGAAGACATTGATCGTGATGCTGAGCGAGTTCGGCCGCACGCCGAAAATCAACAAGGACGCTGGCCGAGATCACTGGGCCAACGTCTTCACCTGTTTCATGGCTGGTGGTGGCATCAAGGGGGGCACGGTGATTGGCTCGTCTGACGAAGACGGCTTCGAACCGAAGGACAACCCGGTCAAGGTCTCGAACCTGCACGCTAGCTTCTGCCATGCCTTGGGCATCGACCCAGACAAGAAAGTCATGACCCCGCTCCAACGCCCCTTCAAACTGGTCGAGGACGGCACGCCAATCAAAGAGTTGTTCGCGTAGGTCAATCGGCCAGGACGAACCTCAAACAATCCCGTGAGGCAGGTGCAAGCCTGCCTCACGGTGTTTTGAAGCGGAGTCAGACGATGACGCCCGAAACAAAGCATTGTTAATTTGGTAACATGCTGGTGCCGGGTCGTCGAGAAACGAATCATGAAACTTTACGAAACTCAGGCGACGGTCGGGCCAACTGGCGAATTGACTTTGGAGCATGTTCCGTTTGCTCCCGGACAAACGGTTCAGGTGCGGATTCACGCGGAAGCGAAGGCCAAGCCCAAACGCAAACCGTTTGTGTTCGGCTTGAATGCGGGATTGATCGAGATGAGTCCAGACTTCACCGCGCCGTTGCCGGATTCGTTCTGGTTGGGGAAGGATTCGGATGCGGTTGCTACTTGATACTCATGCAATGCTTTGGGCCGATGCAGAACCGGGCCGACTTTCCCAGAAGGCTCAGTCCCTGTTGCTTGATGTGGAAAATGAACTTCTTTTGAGTTGTGCGAGTCTCTGGGAAATGCAGATCAAGGTCATGCTCGGCAAGCTGACAATTCGCAAGCCAATGCCCAATTTGGTGAATGAGTGGGAGATCGAGAAAGGGTTGTCTGTGTTGCCGACCACTCCACGCCACATTTACGAGGTCTCGGCGTTGCCAAGCATTCACAACGATCCGTTTGACCGGATGATTGTCGCGGTGGCTCGGTGCGAGAATGCGACGATCTTGAGTGACGATCCCGAAATCAAGAAGTACCCTGTCCCGGTGATTTGGTAGCAATTGAATTCCATGAGCACAGTTCTTGAACCACCGATTGCAGGCGCAGAGCCGCGTAAGAAATACACACCGGACGATCTGCTGACGATCACCCGCGATGCCATTTTTGAACTCGTCGATGGCGAATTCGTGGAAAAGAAAATGAGCATCGAATCGAGTTGGATTGGCGGCGTCGCGTTGCGAAAGCTCGGCAATTTCGCGGAGAACGAAGAACATCCGCTGGGCTGGGTGTTTGGGGCCGACTGTGGCTATCAATGCTTCGGTGGTTCCGCTTTGAAGGTTCGCAAGCCGGATGTCTCGTTCGTCTCTCTTGGAAAGCTACCCGAACGACGGTTTTCGGGAGGACATGCCAAGTTCGCGCCGGACCTCGCAGTCGAAGTGATCTCGTACCACGACACGATGGAAGAGGTCGAACTCAAAATCGAAGAATATCTCAAGGCGGGGATTCGATCGATTAGGGTCGTGCATCCGCGCGCGCGAGTGATTGACGTGTATCGTCAAGATGGAACCGTATTGCGATGGCGTGAAAACGACACGATCACCGAACCCGAACTCCTGCCAGGATTCGCGTGTCCGGTCAAGGAGTTGTTGCCATTGCCGGACCTGACGGACCCGTATCCCAACGGCGATTTGTAATCGGTGCGTGAACTTGGAATCGAAACGCAAGGAGGCTTTCGAGCGGCACATGGTTGTGCGGTCAAATCAGATTTCGGAGGGATTTTCCGTGAAGCGTGCATTTTTTCTGTGTGCATCCTGCCTGTTCGCGAGTACCGTGGTCGTTGGCTCGGCTTGGAGCCAAGAAGCGTCCAAGAAAGAAGATGGTTCCGCGCTCAAAGGTTCGATCGTCGAGGATCGGGCCGCCAAAAAATTACTGGAGGCCGGCGACGCTCGGTATGAAGCGGATGAAGTCACGAAGGCTGTTGAGATTTGGCAGTCGGTGATTGAACGCTATCCGCGCAGCAAAGTGCGCTATGACGCCTACATGAAACTGGGGATTTTCTATCTCCAGCGCGATCGGCAGTACGACAAGGCTCGGGCGCAGTTCGAGCAAGTGGCGGCGGAAGAGAACCGCAACGAAGAGCAACGGGCTGAGGCCACGCTCAAGGCGGGGGTCTGCTTTTATGAAGCTCGCAACTTTGGCAAGTGCTTTCAGGTCATGCGTGACGTGATCGAGAAGTTCCCGGTCAGCAAGCAGGTCAACGAGGCGTACTACTACATTGGCCTTGGCCATTTCCAGCTTGGACATTACAGCCGCGCGATTCAGGCTCTCGAAAAAGTCGGCACGACGCTCAGCAGCAGTGACGACAAGGGAGAGAAGCTCGAAGCGGGCAAACGGCTGTTTGTGAAGATCGAGGACGCTGACCTCTCGGCCCTTGAACCGGGGCAGTCGATCAAAGTCGAATGTGTCGCGACCAGCGGCGACAAGGAAATCGTCGATTGCTTCTCCGTCGGCCGCAATGTGCGCATCGCGCTGGGAAGCGTGCTGACGAAGCTCGGCAAGCCACAGTTGGGCAACGGAACGCTCGAACTGAAGGGGGACGACACCGTCGAAGTCTCGTACATCGACGAGCAGACGGCCGACAAGCAATTCAACCGCAAGCTGCTGCACAAGGTCACGGTCGTCGGCAACGGACTGCTCTCGATCACCGATGGGGCGTTCAAGGAAACGCTACGCGGAGTGGTGCTCGGCAAGACGGTCAACTTGCAAATCATCGACGCGGATCGCGACTTAACCGACGCGGCGGACACGATCAAGGCAACCGTTGAAATCGTGCGACCGAAGTCCGATGAGGAGATCGAGAATGAGCTTGTCGAACTCAAAAAGTCTGGCAAGGCGGTTCCAACGGACGACGAGGGCGAGCCGAAGATCGAGAAGGTCAAGAAGGTCGATCGAGTCACGGTCACGCTGACGGAAGTCAAAGTCGAGAATCAATTCGAGCGGAAGCCCGTCGGCGACGATGCGGCAGAAGCTCCCAAGACAACGTCAGCGAATACCGTTGGTCAACCCAGTACGACGGACGGCGCACCGCCAACAAAGGGCGACGCGAAACCCGCCGACACGGCGAGTCCGCCTGCGGCGAAGCCGGTTGAAGACAACTCAATTCACTCCGGCGTGTTTCGCGTGACGGTCGCGTTGGCGAAGGCCGAGGAAGTTGTTTCGACCGACGATGCCTTACAGGCGTTGCCGGGAGATTTCGTTCGGCTGAGCTACGCGGACGAAAAGAACACGACAGCAGACGCTCGGACGGTGAACTTCGATGCGAAGGCGATTGAAGGGAATCTCGGTGGCGTGCGCGTTACGAAAGCGTTGATCTCCGACCGCGAGTTGCGGGTGCAAACGCAGCTCAAGACGGCTCACGCTTTGACGAACATTGGCAACCGCTACAAGGAGTTCGGACTGAAGAAAAACGCCGATGCCAAGTACGAACAGGCCCTCGATCTGTGCGACGAGATCATGTCCGAGGCGACGAAGCTTGGCGGTAAGCTGCTCGAAGAGACCTACGTTCAACTTTGGAAGATCTACTACGAGATGGACAAGCTGGAACTCGCCGCCGCGATGGCCGAGCGGCTGCAGCGGCAGTTTCCCGACAGCGGCTTTGTGGACGATGCGCTATTGCAGCTCGCGGACGTGGCTCTCAAGCAGAACAACTTCAATCGCGCGATCGGCGTCTATCAGCGGCTGGTCAACATGCCGACCAGCCAACTGCGTGGCGAGGCTCAGTTCGGAATCGCTCAGTGTTACGACAAGATGGCCGACCAGCAGCCGAACGAAGCGGCGAAGGCGCAACTCTTCGACCGGGCGTTTCAGGAGTACAAGAAGGTCTTCGATAACTTTCCCGAAAGCGGCCGAGTCGGTGAGGCGGTTGCTCAAATGGCCAACTACTACTATCGCCAGAAGGACTATGCCCGCGCCGTTGATATCTTCGAGACGGTTCTTGAAAACCATCCCGATGCGAAGTTTCTCGACGTGATCCTGTTCAACTACGGCCGCTGCCTGTACCGCATGGACCGCAAGGCGGAAGCTCGCAAGCGATTCGATCAACTCATCGGCGACTACCCGGAAAGCCCGCTCGCCGGGGATGCGAAGAAGATTTCGGAAGCACTCAATAAGGCGGAGAGACAGAACGCGGCGGCTCCGAAGGGGAATTGAGTAAGTCGTCAGGAAGTTTGATGCGAGCGCCACATGGCGATCCCGAACGACATCGACGCGCGATGCTTCTACCGTTCCGCGAAAGAACGGTTGGAGGACGCGCAGGTGTTGCTCGGCGCGACACCCAAACGAACGACAGGGACCGTTTACCTTGCGGGGTACAGCGTCGAATGTCTGCTGAAAGCGTTGATTTTGTCGTCCGAACCACCAGCTCGACACGCAGAGACATTGGAGTCGTTTCGCGGCAGCAAAGCACACAGTTTCGACTGGCTCCGCGAGCAATATCAGCTCCGTTCCGGCCAAGTTTTTTCGCGAGAGATTCGCAATCACTTTCGAACATTGAACTCATGGGGAACGAGCCTACGCTATGTTCCCGCGACATTCTCGGACTCGCAAGCAAATCGATTCTTGAAAGCGTCCGAAGCGTTTTTGGTTTGGGCCGAGTCTCGTTTGTAGTTTCCAGGAGTCACCCACATGGTTACTGAAACAATTCAAGATCACTCAGTGGTTTTGACAACGGACTCAACTCTGAATGCAATCGCCCGTGCGATCGCGCCGTATCTCGTGGCTCATCCGAATGCCAAGTTTGATCAATACCGCCAAAGCCAAACCAATGTGCGATTACGAATCATTGATGAAGACTTTGTGGGAATGGATGACGGCGATCGCCTGGATTTGATCGGCGGCTATATCGACCAATTGGATGACGCGACGGCCAATCAAGTGACGTTTCTGTCCCTTGTGACTCCTGGCGAACTATCGGACTCGCATGTGAACTATGAGTTTGAGAATCCAAGTTGGACGGATTGAATTTGAAGTGGACAAAAGCAAGAAACCGTTGTTTGGCGCACTAGGAGTTTTCGTGATGAAACAGAGCCGTTATTTGGTTGCACTGTTTGGGTTAGTTGTCGCGTCACAATGCGCGTTGGCCTTTGCTCAGCCAGCGAACGCGCCCGCTCAGAAGCCGGCGGCTGAGGAGTCCAAGCAGCTTGATGCCGTGTCTCAGGAGGCGGCGAAGCTGGAGGCGGACCTCAATAAGTTCAAGGATACGTCGCCGGAGGCGGGGGAGTTGTTGGTCAAGTTGACTGACCTTTATCACCAGCATGGGCGAGTGTTCGGATTGATCCGCGCGGGGCAGCGGTTTTCGGCGTCGCAGCCAGGCGATCCGCGGAATCAGGCGGTGATGCTCAAGTTGATTGATGGGCTGGAGGCGATGTCGCGGCACAAGGAACTGACCGTCTCGATTCGGCAGTTCATTCAGAAGTATCCGACGGCTCCGCAAAACGTCGAGTTGGAAGGTCGGCTGGCGAAGGCGCTCGACAAGTTGGGTGATCGGGCCAAGGCGGCGGAGACTTACCGCGCGATGTGGCAGCGGCAGCCGAATGTCAACGGGCGGAAGGCGGGCGAGGCGGCGGTCGCGCGGCTGAACAACGGATCGCAGCAGGAAATCTTTGATGGAAACGTGCTGGCCGAAGACATGCTCGACAAGCTGCCGGCGGGTGAGTTCACGAAGTTGTTGGCGGCGAATGCCTATTACCGATGGCGGCAATATGCTCAGTGGGCGAAGGCCAACACGCTTGGTGCCAAGATGCTGGCGAAGGGGTTGCCGTACACCCCGGAAGAGACTCGTGAACTGCACCGGATGCAGGGGGAGAATTTCAACTACCTCGGCCAATACGCGAACGCGGCGAATCATTACCGGCAGGTGCGAGCGATCCGTGACGATTGGTCGGCGCTCAATCAACTCATCTTCTCGATGTATTACTCGCAAGCGAAGGGGGCCGAGTTCGAGCCGCTGGTGAATGAGTTCGACGCGAAGTATCCGACTCGCGAAGAGCGGTTCGAGAAGCGATCGTTGCTGGCGACCGCGTTGATTCGTGATGGCGACAAAGCGCGCGGAGTGGAGATGTTCAAGCCGTTGCTGGCGTTCAATCCGTACCTCAGCAGTGCCGCCAGCGTCGTCGTGCAGAACGCGGGGACCGAGCCGGCTCAAATCCAGGCGGCCGAGGCGGTGTTGCGGGACGCTCTGGCGAAGAACCCGAAGTACAACGCTTACTATCTGCGTCATTCGCTGGCGTTAGAAATCTATCGTGATCGCCTGAAGGACGACGCGAAGTGCAAAGCGATGTGCCGTGAGTACCTCGATCAAGTCCCCGGCAACGACGGGCACTCGTGGAACATTCTGTCGCACCTGTTGTTTCAGGCGACCAATGACGCCGAGTTCCAACAGGACGTGCAGCGGTATCTGGCAGCTCGGAAACGCAACCTGCACATGGGCACGTTCATCAGCTACTTGCAGTCCTACATCGATCAAGCGAAGGGGAACAAAGACCTGAAGGACCGCGTGCAGTACGCGGTTGCGGAACTCAAGAAGCAGAACGATGACCCCGTGGTCGCGTTGTACCTGAAGTGGCAGCACAACATTTATCACGCGCCCGATGCTCAGATTCGTGCGGCGTTGCGGCAGAATCATCTGGCCGCACTGCCGGAGCCGATGTGGGAACAGCTCATGGCCGAGGATGCGTACTACTTCCGCCATGTGCCGCCGCAGGTCAAGACTCGCGAGGAGTCGGCTCGCACTTATTTGGAGCTCACCAAGCGGTTCCCGAAGACTCGCGGCTATCTCGACGAGGCTTTGGGAGCGGTCACCGATTACGGGCCGATCGACATCAGCAAGCAGATCTTCGACTTGTTCGTCGCTCAAGAGCCGTTGCTGAACAACTCGGATCACTGGCGGCGGCTGTTCATCATTGCCGATCAACACAAAGATCAGAGTCTCGCGAAGCGAGCCTTCGAGTACGTTCAGAAGTCGCAAGCAAAGTTTGGCAAGGAGAGCGCCGGAGCATCGGGCATCGGTGACGCGCTGACGCGGCATCAGTTGCTGGCGGAGGCGACCGCATACTGGCAGTTCGGCCGCACGCACGACCGGCAATCGGGCGAGTCGGCGGAGTGTGCGTCGCGGCTCTTCTCGGCGTTGAAAACACCCGACGAGCGGATCGCATTTGCCAACGAAATGCTGCAAACCAACACGGCGTACAACACGCGGTTCGCACAGTGGGCGGCGAACGCCCACATGGAAAAGGGAGACATCGCCAGCGTCGAGCGAGTGACTCGCGACGCGCTGACGAAGCAGCAAGAGAAGTGTTTCCAAGCGGCAAACTGGGACGCGACGCAGTGGTACAACATGGTTTATTACGTCCGCAATCAGCCGGACAAGATGAAGGAGTTGCCCCCTGCCGCGAAGCAGCAGATTTACGCTCTGGTCCGCGACGTGAATTTCGATTGGGGTTCCTCGCAGGCTCAGATTTATCACCTCGAAGGGCTGACTCCCGCCGAGGCCGCTCAAGTGCCGCCAATCAAACGGTTGCTGATCATCGCCGATGCGACTCGCAAGCTGTACGCGGATTCGTACCGCTGGGACATGCTGATGCAAGTGGCTCAGCAGCAGGTCGGCAACAAGGATTACATCAGCGGTGCGACGCTGCTGACTGGGTTGCTGACGAACATTCCGAACGTCGATGAGCCGCGGAAGGCGACGGCACGCAACCTCGTCAGCCAGTGTTACACGCGGATTGGCGCGGTGGGTCTGACGATCGACGAGAAGTCGCCGATCGCGCCGCTGTTGCAAGCGGCGATGTATCTGCGACTCGGCGATGAGCGGCTGGCGATCGAGAGCTACACGGCGAACAAGAAGCTGTTCGACGACCATCGCGATGAAGTGCCGGTCGATCTCGTGCTGTTCGTCTGCCAGAACCTGATGGCGGCCGGCGGCAACGACAACTTCGAGAAGGTGGAAGACACGCTCCGTTCGTGGCTGATCAAGAACGACATGAGCACTACGTTCGACGTGCCGACGAAGGCTGGCGTGCAACTGCTGCTCGCGAAGAACTTTTACAATGCTCAGCGATACGACGTGGCCCGTTCGGAATACACGACGGTCATTAACCGCTACCCGAATACGCCGTACTCGACCGAGGCGGAGTTCGGTATCGGCGAGACGTTCATGGCTCAGAAGGTCTACGACCAGGCCGAGGCGGTCTTCGAGAAACTCTCGACCAGCCGTGAAGCGGACGTCGTTGTGCGAGCGGAATTTCTGCGCGGCGTGCTCGCGCATCGCCGAGGCGATCAGGACGAGGCGCGGAAGATTTTTCGTAATGTGCTGGATCGCGTCCCGAACATCGAACTTGCCAATCAGGCACTGTTTAATCTGGCCGAAGTTTACGGCTCGGAAGAGCGATTCATGGATCAGCTCAACCTGCTCCGTACGGTCGGTCGGCTGGGTCGATCCAGCAAGCGGTTCCACGCACCGGGTCAGGCGTTGTCGATCGTCGTGCAGGACAGCGATCTGGGCATCAGCCGCGGGCACAACAAGATTCCGGTGATCGTGAGAACGATCCCCGGTGGCGACGAAGAGATCGTCTATCTGACCAGCGGCGGCGCGGGAAAGGGACTGTTCCGCACCGATCTTGAAACGGCGCTCGGCTCGGTCAAGAAACGGGACAAGGTCTTGCAGCTCACCGGCAAGGATCAGATCAAGTGCGACTACCCGGAGGAGTTCAAGAAAGAGTTCAAGAGCGTTCCGCTGTCCGACGTCGAGATCAAGATTGCGTCGAACGCGCGGTTTGAAGTCGCCAGCCAGAAGATCGTCGATGAAAAGGAAGAGACGTTCAGCCAAAAACTGGCTCGCGAGGAACAAGAGCAAGACAACGAACGGAATCGCCGAACTCAGGTGCGTCCGAAGAATCAGGTCAAGCCGGGCAACCAAATCTTCCTCAAAGTGACCGACCCGGATCGAGACCTGTCCGACGAACCGGACACGGTCATGGTCAAACTGATTGCCGACAGCGGCGATCAGGTCCAAGTCCCGGTGAAAGAAACTGGGCCGCATACCGGCATCTTCGAGGGGATCGCTCTGACGGGTGAACTCCCGGCCGGGGCGCTCGCCAGCGACACGTCGATCGATCACAGCCCGCTGATGTCGATCGACAAAAAGAAGGAATCGTTCTGGCTCAGCGAACCGGACGGAGCCGTGCCGAAATTGCTGACCATCGACATGAAAGATCTCAACCCGGTCAATCGGGTGAAGATTTGGTCGCCGAAGCCGGACACTCAGATTCCGATTCGCGGCGAGTTGCTCGGCAGCAACGACGGAGAGTTTTGGTTCCGTCTCGCATCGCATCCTGAACCGCTCAAGGCCGCGAACTTGACCGAAGACTACAAGGTCATGCGTCGCCGCGTGTATGCCGGCAGCTTCACGAACTACACGACTTGGGATCAGGTCAAGCAACTCGCAAAGAGCAACAAGCCCAGTGAAGAAGAAGACGTCGTCAACGGCCTGACTTGGTCGCGAGCCGAAGACGCCGAGGATTCCAAGAAGCCTTACGGAGTCATCTGGTACGGCAAGCTAGTGCAGCCAAAAGCGGGTGCCGCGCGTCTGCAAGTTCAAGGCGTGACGACCGCGATGGCGATTGACGGCGTCCTCGAAATGCCGCTCGGCCCAGGCAATCGCACGGTCGACGTGTGGCTCGATAAGGGATTGCACGACGTGACGATCTTCGCCGCCGTCAATCAGGCGACACAGGTCTCGCAGGCGATCTGGGCACGATCCGACATCAATCGGCAGCAAGTTCAACTCGGCCCGTTCTTGAAGTCGGACTTCGATCTGGAGTCGGCGGAAGATCGTGCCGTCGTTCAGGCCGCGGGACCGCCAGCCGCGGAAATCGTGCTCGGCATCGACACGCTCAAACTGACGAAGAAGACCGAGCAATTCGGCGTCGTCAAAGAACGGAATCCGGCTCAGATCGGCTACTGGAACACTTTGGAAGATTCGGCCGTGTGGGAATTCGACGGCGCTCAACCGGGCGTCTATGACGTGTTCCTGGAATGTGCTCACGGCGGCGGAGGCGGTTCGACATTCAACCTCGAATGCGCCGGCACGACGTTGAAGGGGACCGTCCCGAACACCGGCAATTGGACCGTCGCGCAGCTCACACGTTTCGGCACGATCGTGATCGACAAGGCGGGCAAGCAAACGCTGTCGATCAAGCCGACCGCCATCGCCGGCGGCGGTCTGATGGAACTGCGTTCCGCGAAGCTCGTCCCCGCGCTCGACGCGCGCATCGTGCAAACGCCCGGTGCGTGGGAGTTCCGCTTCCCGTCGAACGATCTGCGTTATGTCCGTTTCAAGATCAACGAATACCTCGGCGACGCGGTCGCAGTGAATCACATTGAGGTCGGTGGCCGAGGCATAGCACACTCGAAAGTCGAAGCGGGCAAAGCGGCCGACGACACCGAGCGGCTTTACATCCCGACCGACTCCGACGTGCTGGAACTCTCGAACAACAACACGCTGGAGATCGCTGGCGGCGACGTCGTCTCGGCGGGCTACACCGATGAGTTCACGCAGAACGAGAACTCGAACTCGCTGTTGCTCAGCGAAAAACTGTTCGCAACCTACTTCAACGCGACGGTCGGAGCGATCAACTATGACTTCATCCGGCTCGACAACGGGCAGGTGCAAAACATCGAGAAGATCGTCGTCCGTGCCGATCCCGGCGAACGCTTCGTGGTGTCGATCACCGATTACGATCTCGATACGACCGTCGGTCAGGACACGCTGGAATTTGAGGTCTCCGTCAACGACGGCGAACCGATCAAGCTGTCGGCCATCGAAAAGGAAACGAACCAGAGCGGCACGTTCACGAAAGAGATCGACACGATCCTCGCAGGGTCGACCGCCGCCGCGACGGACAACACCGAAGGCAAACTGAAGGTCAAACCGGGCGATCGAATTGTCATCCGGTATCTCGACGCGCAGAACACGTTCCCCGGCCATTCGGTCAAACGGGAATCGGTTGTGTACGTCAACAAGCCGACGACGGCCCAGATTCGGATCGTCGAAACGCGCGTCGTCCCCGGCAATGCAAAACAGAATCAAGCTCCACAAGCGGTTTACCTGCCGATCAAGGACGCCAAGGATCGGAAGGACGAAAATGCGGTCGCTCACGTTGCGTTCGAGGCTCCGCTAACCATTGAGGTCATCGACCCAGATATGGCCAAGGACAACAAGTCGGAAGTGCTGGTCACGCTGACCACCACCGACGGCGCGAAGATCGAAGCCCGCTGTGTCATCAGCGGCCTGCACGCACACTTCGGAAATACGCAGGCCAGCGATTCGCAGCGCTGGGCACTGGAAGAGGGCCGCTTCCTCGGCCAAGTGATTCTGCAACTCGGCAGCAAAGCCAGCGCGGATGTCATCCCGCTGACGAGCGACATGCCTCGCAATTTGATCGGTGGCGGCAAGCTCGATGAATCGCAAACCAACGCCGGGAAAGATCGCAGCCTCGTGACGCGAGTCCTCAATCTCACCGGCAAGGACAAGATCACCGCGACGTATGCCGACGAGAGACGTCCCGAAGCCAAACGTAGCACAGGCGGCCCGCCTGTGTCGGCAACCAGCGCGATTCCGCCAGCAACCAACGGTTCCCCAAAGACTGCTGCAACAACACCGACCACCAAGCCGGCAATGACCAAGACCGACACCACGAAGTCCGCGACCGGTACGGCCAAGACCGGAACTGGTACGGCCAAGACAGCGGCTCCGACACAGCCCATCGCAACACCCAAGCCGGAGATTCCAACCGTCGCCGCGCAGGCTCGCTTGATTAGCAACGGAGTGCTCGGCGTGGTCGATCGCGATTACGACAAGCCGATCGTGCAACTGCATGTCGGCGAGAAGTTGTACCTGCAAGTCAACGACGCCGATCAAGATATCAGCGATGAGCGGGATCAGGTCGCCGTTGAGATCACCACCGAGTTCGGCGAAAACGAGACGGTCAAGTTGGAAGAGACGCAGGCTCACAGCGGTGTCTTCACCGGCTCGCTGCAACTGAAGTCCAACGAGAAACCGACGGCCGGGAATCTCAACGCCGACGTGCCGGTCGTCGAGTGCTACTTCGGTGACACGATCAAAGTGAAGTACGTCGATCCCGCCGCCAGTACCGAAGAGGGCAAGCTCGAATCGGAGAAGACGATCCCGGTCGTCATCGGCACCGACGGCTTGGTGGCCGCGTTCTCGAAGGCGTTCAACGACGAACGGCTCGCCGTGGAAACCAAGTTCCACATCGCCGAGAGCTTCTTCGAGCTATTCAAGTCGCACAAAGCACTCGCTCGCAAGGAAGAGGAATTGGTTGACCTCGAAGCCGGCCGCCGCATCCTGCAAGAGGTCATGGAAGACTATCCCGATCCGAAGTACGTCCCGCGCATTCAATACCTGCTCGGCCAGTTCGCTCAGGAATTGGGTCAGTGGGACGATGCGGTGGATTCCTACGAGCAAATTATCAACCACTACGCCGACCACTTGCTGGCTCCCGATGCGCAGTACAAGCTGGCTCAGTGCTACGAGGCGAAGGGGGATTTCGACGCCGCGCTGGAGGCATACGTCACGCTCGCCGCGACATACCCAAAGAGTCCGCTGATCTCCAGCGTGATGATCCGCATCTCCGATCACTTCTACAAAGCCGAGGAATACACGATCGCGGCTCAGGTCGGCGAGAAGTTCATCGAGAAGTTTGAAGGGCACCAACACGCTCCGAAAATGGCGTTCCGGGTCGGCCAGTGTTTCTACAAAGCGAAGAAGTACACCGACGCCGGCAAGTCGTTCGACCGCTTCGGCAAGAACTTCCCGGACGACGCGCTCGCCTCGGACGCCCTGTTCTGGTCGGGCGAAAGCTACCGTATGGGTGGAGCCACCTCCGAAGCCTTCCGCCGCTACAACAACTGCCGCTGGAATCACCCCAGTAGTGAAGCGGCCAAGTTCGCTCGCGGCCGGCTCGCGCTGCCAGAGATGTTGCAGCAGTTTGAATCGGAGGCGAACGCGATTGAGAACCAATGAGCAAAGAACCAATGGGCAAAGCACCAATCGAGATCGAAATCGCAGACCACGAAAGTCCGGCTCGACGGTTGATTGCCGAAGCGAGGGGGGCTCCGTTTCAACCGCTGCACACGCTCGAAGAGGCTCGTTGCCACGACGACGGAGTGGCGATCCTTGAAGGTGACTGGGGCGGGCAAATTTATGTGGTCGTTCCTGTGAAGATGATTCGATGCTCTGAAGCGACGTTGCGTCGGCTCTTGTTTCAGTTGAATTCAGAAGCGTGGCCATGTAACGAGAACGATGGTGCTTCGATCTATTACGAACGAAGCCCCGCCGGATCGGATGTGCCTGGGGGAATGGGAGGCGGAGAATCAACCGGCGACTTGTGGGTGCATTCCGAGTTCGATTCCGTCGCCGATCAAATCCGAGCAGTCATTGATGGCACACGAGAGTCTGTAAATCTGAACGAAGCTAAACGGCGGATGACATGAGCCAATCCGACAAACCGTTGGTTTGGCTTCACGGCGAAATCAAAACGCCGCCGTTCAGCTTTACCGCTCGGCAAGTAGCCGGGATGCTGTTGCGGCGGCTCCAGATGGGAGAAAGTCTGGGAATGCCACATTCGCGGCCAATGCCAAGCGTTGGACCGCGTTGTCATGAACTGCGGATTCGGGACGAACAGGAAAACTGGCGAATCATGTATCGAATTGATGAGGATGTGATCGTAATCCTGGCCGTGTTTGCCAAGAAGACCCAACTGACTCCCAAAGCTGTGATTGATACCTGTCGCAAGCGACTCGCGGACTATGACCGATAGATGGAACAAATAGATGGAAAAGACCAAACAAACTCGCCTCGAAAAGAGGGGCTGGAAAGTCGGCACCGTTGCTGAATTTCTGGAGTTGACGCCCGATGACGAGGCACTGATTGAAATCAAACTCGCGCTCAGCCGTTCTTTGAAACGCCGGCGCGAGCCAAAGATGACTCTCGCCGAATTGGCCGAGAAACTGAATTCCTCCGAACCCAAATTGACCAAGGCCGAGAACGGCGACGCTTCGATCCCAATGGAACTTCTCGTCCGCGCGATGCTTGCCACGGGAGCAACGGCTCAAGACATTGGCAAAGCAATTGCCAAATCCACTCAGCGACTCGCGACCATGTCCCACTGAACTTGCTGACTTCAACCTTCCTCAATCGCCCACCTCAGATTTGCCGACCATGACACACCTGATTCTCGCTCTCGCGTTGTTGGCTCAAGACCCACTGGATGCGCTCGATGCTAAGCAGGGCATTAAGAAAGCGGCCCCGCCGCCGGCCGCGACGACACCGGCTCAACCGCCGCCGCCGAGCGTGAAAAATGCGAAGCCGAGCGTCCCTGGCTTTACCGATCCGGCGAGGCAACCCGCTCCGGAAACGGAGGCGAAGCCGGAGGAAGCGAAGCCCGACGAGAAGCCGGCGGAGGAATCTGTCAGCGACTCCGGCATCAGCTTCGGTGATTGGGCCGACAAGATGATGCACACCGGCGCGATGGGCTTGATGGTTCGCGGCGGGATCTTCATGTGGCCGATTCTGGCCTGCGGAATCCTGATGATGGGGGTCATCATTGAGCGATATCGCACTTTGAAGATGCTCACCACCGACGCCAGTGGACTTCGCGCACAGGTGACGGAGTTGCTGCACGACGACAACGTCGAAGCGGCGCTCGCCAAGTGTGACTCGGAGCAAGGACCGGTGGCAGCAATTCTCTCGGCGGGGCTAAGAAAGTTTGTCGTGCTCAGGCGACTGGGATACGACTCTGGCAAGGTCGAGGAGCAGGTCATCAAGGCGATGGACGACTATGGCGTGCATATCGTCGCGGCGCTCGAAAAGCATCTGTCGATTTTGGCGACCGTGTCGAGCGTGGCTCCGATGCTCGGCTTCCTGGGAACGGTCAGCGGGATGGTCAACGGCTTCGATCACATTGTGGCGACGCTGGGCGAGCAGAACATCGTGAAGGCCGCAGCCGACGGTATCGCGGAAGCGTTGCTCACGACGGCTCTCGGACTGATCGTCGGCATCCCGGCCTTCACCGCCTACAACTATTTCACCGGGATCATCAACCAATTCGTGCTGGAGGTCGAAGAGACCGCGACCGAGTTGATCGAGACCGTGACGTTGCAGTTGGCGATTGAAAAACGTGAAGCGGAAACGGAAACGTCCAAGGTCTAACTCCTGCCAACTCGACCGCAACGGTGATCGGGAGCGGCCGGATGTGTGGGGTTCAGTGGGCTGCTCGTCGATGTTCACGGCACGGTTCCGAAGAGTGATTCAGTCATGAAATTTCGTCGTTCCACTAAATTGCTTGTCGATGTTCCGGCTGTGGCCAGCGGGGACATCGCGTTCAATTTGATCGTCTTCTTTTTGGTGTGCGCCTCGACGCAGCCGGATACCGGCCGGTCGCAGATTCTTCCCAAGAGCGAGCAGACTCAACAGCAACAGGAACAGCAGGACGAACATCTCACCGTGGATCTCAAACGAACCGCCGTGCTGATTAACGGAGATCCGGTGAAGACGACGGAGATCAAAGCTCGGGTGAAGGCGAAGCTGGCAGGCAAGTCGCGACCGGAGGACCGCGTGGTGATCGTGAAGAGCGCTGACGACGTGCCGTATCACGCTTGGATCGAAGTCACGTCGCAAATCGAGGACGCGGGCGGGATCATTACATTGCAACTAGAGGAAGAGCGGACGGTGGATGTGCCGCAGTAAGGGTTGAGGCGCGGACATGAGCAAGCGCACGAATCAAGCTGACGATGACTCTCCGGAAGATTGGGAGTACGGCCCCATGACTGACGAGGAAATTACGAAGTTGGCGGAAGAAGCATTTATCAGGATGGATCAAGAAGAAGCAGAGGATGCTGCGAGACGTCAGACCCTCAACCCTCAACCACCGCCTCTCAACCAACCATGAAAATGAAACGCAAACAACCGAAGGTCGATATCCCTAGCGTGGCGATGGGGGATATCGCGTTCAATCTGCTGATCTTTTTCGTGATCCTGGCTCAGTCTCAGGATGACAGTCACATCCAGTGGACTCCGGCGAAAGCGGACAATTTGAAAGGGACGGGCTACACGCGAGTCACCGTGACGATCGACAAGGATCAGAAGGTGTATCTCAACGGGCAGGAGCTTTCCGAAGGTCAGCTTGCCTCGCGGATCGAGAGCCATTTGGGAGACGCTCCGGCCGGTCAGCGAAAGGTGATGCTGAAGGCTCACAGTGACTGCACGGCGGCGAAGTTCGAGCCGATCATCGAAGCCATCAGCCAGGCGGGGGGCGAGTTAGTACATGTTTTGGAAGACAAGAAACAGAAGTAACCCGAAGCGTCAGCGAGGGCGGACGCTTCACGAATCGCGAATCACAGTTGGCTGGAGCGTTCGCCCTCGCTGACGCTTCGGGTTAGTGAATCACCGCCTGACGGCGGTCCTACAAATCGAGGTGTGTTGTGAACAAACTGAACGACGACAACCTGCAAGCAACAAGTCGTGTGAAGCGACTCTCAACCGACGTGGTGGCGACAACCGTCGAGTTGCGAGAGTTTGTGCGGAGCTTGAAAGGTCGCAGTCCGCAGGAGGTAATGGGGATCGTCTCCTCCAGCGCCCTGACTCAGGCGGTGATCGGCTCGACGATCGCGACGGTCGTGTTGCTGGCCGTTCTGACGGTCCCGTTCGCCTTTGGCACACCGACGAAACCCAAGTCCACGAAACCAACGGCGGCCGTCACTGAGTCTGAGCCAGCCAAGACCGATGCCGCATCCTCGAAGACCGCAAGCACCGGTGACACGCCGTCGGAAGAGGACATCAAGAAGGCCAGCAAGGCGATGGGCCTGGACGAAACCAAAACGGCCGATCCGAAAAAGAATCCGCTCGACAGCTTCGACAATTTGCTGGACAAGGTGAAATAAGATCGTGACGTTGAGATTCGAGATTCGCTTGTCGGACGAAGCCGATGAGCACCTAAACTGGTTCAGCAAGAGAGAGAAACAATTGATTCTCGGCGAAGTTTGCCGCCAACTGTCGTACCAGCCGAACATTGAGACCAAGAAACGTAAGAAACTGAAATCCAGCAAGCTCGCTACCTGGGAGTTGCGAATCGAAGACTTTCGAGTGTTCTACGACATCATGACCTCGGAACAGGCAGAACCGCATGTGGAAATCGTGGCTGTCGGCAAGAAGACGCACAATGTTTTGAAGATCGCTGGAGAAGAGGTGAAACCATGAACGTCGTCTCGTTGGAAGAAGTGGACTCGAAGAAGTTGTCGCAATACGCCCCGCGCGCGACCACTGGAACATTGATCGTCACGAAGAACGGCGAACCGCTGTTTTCCATCAAGCGTCTGTCGAAGGACGACCGTGAGCGATTAGCCTTGGCAAACAATCCCAAATTCATCGCGATCATTGAGGCCTCAAGAAAATCTTTGCGAGAGACCGGTGGACTTAGCATGGAAGAGGTTTGTCGAAAACATGGACTGAAATTGCCAAAAGCAAAACCGCGCCGCCGTCGAGTTGCCATCGCCGGTACTCGCAAGAATTGATTCAGTGGAAGACTCGAATTCATGTTGCCACGACTTACCTTCCCACCGACGTTGCTGAAGCTGACGGCCATTTATTGGGCGGTCTGGGTGTTGTGCTTGGCGGACTGGATGTGGGCACGCTCGATCGAGAATTGGTGGCGGGCGTGGCCGGAGGGAATCTGGTTCGCGTTGAGCGTGCCGTTGTCGGCGTATTGGATCGCGTGGTCCGGGTGGCTGTGTCGCGAGGAGCGTTCGGCGGCGTTTGTGATTCGCCGCAATTTGGTATCGAGCGTAGCCGCGATCTTTCTCTGGCAAGTGAGCGTGTTCTTCTCGGAGGTGCTCGATCTGCCACACCTGCGAGTGGGATTGGCGACGTGGGGAACGTGGAGCCTGTTCTTTCTCGGCATGTTGTGGGTGGTGTGGTTTGTCGAACGAGCATCGCGGTTTTACGAAGAGCGGCGTTACGAACGTCGCCGCCGCGAGCAATCGGCCGCAATGGAATTCGCACGGGCGGCTCACCGAGCGACGCACGACGATGAAGCGGACGACGTGCGAGTTCATAATCCGCTTGACCCACATGCTTGGTATTTCGGGCGGCGGGCGCGGAAGCTGAATCAATCGCTGACTTGGATGTCGGTTTATTCGCTCTGCTTTTCGATCGCGTTTCTGATCTTCACGCAGATCGGCGGTTGCAGCGACATGTACGAGATGCCGGCCGGCGGCGGACAGCAGGCGCAGATCGCTCAGGCGGTGAAGATTCAGAAGATCATCAAGAAGAAGTTCGTGGTGAATCCGTTTTCGGCGATCAGCTTCAAAGTGCCGCCGATCGACGAGATCAAGTTGCAGCTTCAAGAGATCACGCAGCACGCCTACACGGTCGGCTACGGCGAGGGTTCGGGAGCCGGATTCGCGGGGGGCACCAGTGCGGGCAAAGTCCGATTCCTACGGCTGGAGTACGCTGGTGGCGACTGGGATCAGGACATGAGTTTCTTCTCCGGTGAGAATCTGCTTCGTGAATACACGCTGCGAACCAAGCAGAAGACCAATGACAAAGAGGAGACGCGGACGATCTCCGCGCTCAAAGCCTTCCCGGCCGAGAAGTCGCCGCCGTTCGTGTACCTCACGGGCGAGAAGAACATTTCCATTTCGGCCAACGAGGCGAAGACGCTGCGCGATTACCTGACCGACAAGCACGGGATGCTGTTCATCGACAACGGCGGCAGCGGACACTTTCACAATCAAGTGCTGTCGATGATGCGGCAAGTGCTCCCCAACATTCGGCCAAGCCATGTCCCTCTGGATGACATGATTCACCGCATCCCGTACCCGATTCCGTTCCTGCCGTATGTCGCTCCGCACGGCGGCAAAGAGGCGCTCGGCTGGCGAGTCGATGGCCGGCTGGTCGCGTACTATCACCCCGGCGACATCGGCGATGCCTGGGCCGATGGTCACGCCGGCGTGAAGCCGGAGATCACCGAGTTCTGCTATCAGCTCGGGGTCAACGTGATCTTCTACGCTCACGCGGAGTACTCGAAGTGGCTGTTGTCGCGGATGAAGAAATGATCTCAATGCGGCAACGCGAGCGAGGTGTCCCATGCCGGTTCACGATTGGCAGCGAGTCAGTGCGGGAACATTCCATGACTTTCATTGTTCGTGGATCACGCACTTGAAAGAGGCGCTGAATGACGGGGGACTACCCGTGGGGTACTACGCGCAGTCGGAGCAACATGCGGGACAGTCGGTGGCTGACGTGTTGACGCTTCAGGGATTGCCGAACTCTCACTTTGATGAGGATTCCGGTGCCGTTGCTGTCAAACTGAAACCGCCGCTCGTTGCTCGCCGTGTCGTTGCAAACGAAGCGTCGCAATATCGCTTGCTGCGGCGAACATTGTCGATCCGGCATTCGAGCAATCATCGCGTCGTCGCGTTGCTGGAAATCGTGTCGCCTGCCAACAAGGATCGGCCGGGAAGCGTGACCGATTTCGTTGAGAAGGTTTGCTCGGCGTTGAAGCAGGGGATTCATGTGCTGCTGATCGACCTATTTCCGGCCGGATTGCACGACCCCGAACGAATGCACGGGGAGATTTCTTACGTCGCCGGATTGGAAGACGAGAATCAACAACCGCTGCCGAGCGACAAGCCACTGACGCTGGCCAGTTACGTTTCACGGCAAATGCCCGAAGGCTATGTCGAACCGCTGGCGGTGGCGGACACGATGCCCGACATGCCGTTGTTTCTCGATCCCGACTTTTATGTGCCAGTGCCGCTGGAGATGACGTATCAGCAGGCGTATCGCGGCATCCCCGCTGTGTGGCGAGACGTGTTGGATCTGCGGCCATAGTCCGGGATTCTTGCATGTTTTCGCCCCCTCGACGTTAGACTGCTCGCCTCATCGCCCGCGCTGTGCGAGCCTCTTTCCGGTGGTTGTGGTTTCGGAGGTCAATCATGCGTCGTTCTCGTCGTGAATTCTTGGCGGATGTCGGGTGCGGGATGCTGGTGGCGGGAGTCGGTTACAGCACGGCTCTGGACTTGGGATTGTCTTCGGCCAGAGCGGCGGAAGGCTCGGACGCGAATGGGTTGACGTTTGGTGGTCTCGAACCGCTGGTCGGTTTGATGCAGGACACGCCGGTCAACAAGCTGCTCTCGGCGCTGGTCGAGAAGTTGCACAACGGCACGGACCTGAAAACGCTTGTCGCGGCGGCGGCGCTGGCCAACGCGAGAACATTCGGCGGCGAGGACTACATCGGCTTCCACACGATGATGGCCATGCTGCCGGCCTATCAGATGTCTCAAGAGCTGCCGACCGAGAAGCAAGCTCTGCCCGTCTTGAAAGTGCTGTATCGAAACACGAATCGAATTCACGATTTCGGCGGTCGCAAGAAAGAAGTGCTGCACCCGATCACGGCGGGGACATTGCCGGCCGGTGTCGTTTCGGGTGACGCGGTTCGCGAGGCCGTTCGCGGCAAAGACGTCAATGTCGCCGAGCAAACTTTTGCGGCGGCGGCGATCTCGCCCGAGGAAGCGTTCAACGCCGTCATGTACGCGGTCGATGACAACACCGAAGTGCATCGCGTCGTGCTGCCGTATCGAGCCTATGCGTTGCTCGATCTGGTTGGTCCCGAACAGGCCGTGACGATGTTGCGACAGTCGGTTCGCTACTGCGTGAAGAGCGAGCAACGAGTCAACCGCAACGCTGAGTTTGATCGGCCGCGAACGCTGTTGCCGAAGGTGTTCGATCAGCACAAGCTCGCCGGCAAGACGCCGGGAACGCGGGTGCCGGACGATGCGTGGGTCGAGTCGTTTTGTCAGACGCTCTTCAAAGCGACTCCCGATCAAGCCGCGGATTTCGCGGGAGCCGCGTTGGCTGAAGGGATCGCTCCCGATGCGATCTGTGAAGCAATCTGCCTCGCCGCCAATCAATTGGTGCTGAGAGATGTCGGCCGCACCGAGCGAGAAGTTCAACCGGGCAAACCGCTGGGGAGCGTGCATGGCGATTCGATCGGCGTTCATGCGTCGGACTCGGCGAATGCTTGGCGAAACATGGTCAAGTTCAGCAACGCTCGGAATCAGTTTGCTTGCACGATTCTCGGCGCGTTCCAAGTCGCGTATGACCGAGTCAATCGGGGCGGCGATTTCTTGAACTGGCAGCCGCGTCCTCATGCCGAGCATCTCGAAAAGATCACAACGCGCGATCCCAACAAACTGCTCGCTGAGGCCGAGGCCGCGATCCGCGCGAACGAGCAAGCTCAGGCCGCCGCGATCGTGCATCTGATCGGTGACTTGAAACATTCGCCGCGACCGGTGCTCGATCTGCTGTTGAAGTACGCGATCAGCGAAGACGGCGCTCTGCACGCTGAGAAGTATTACCGCACCGCCAGCGAAGAGTTCGCCAACATGCGGCAGCCGTTCCGCTGGCGACAACTGACCGCGTTGGCCCGCGTCACGGCCAGCGAGTTTGGTTCACCCGCCGCCGGGTGTGATGAAGCGATGGAGCTGTTGAAGGTGTGATCGTCGAGTGAGTGGCGATCCAAGAAGTTGCTTCTCGCCGTAGCTGACTCTCCGAGGCCGTGAAGGTTTCGGAGCCGCGACCGCGAGGGAGCGGTTGTTTCAAAACTTAAGACCGCTCCCTCACCGTCGCGGCTCTAAGTTTTCACAGCCTCAGAGAGTCAGGCTACGGTGACGAGCTTCGTGATTTCAGGACTTGTTTCATGCCGAATCCGTTTCCCGGAATGGACCCGTATCTGGAAGGCCCGTTGTGGGGTGTGGTCCACAGCAATTTGATCCAGATGATCGCGGCGCAGTTGGCTCCGCAGATTCGTCCGAAGTATCTGGCGCTCACGAATGAGCGAGTCACCGTGACCGTCCCGGATGCGATCGAGTTGGGCGGAACGCGGTCGCGGTTGCCGGATGTCGGGCTGTTTCAGCGCACGAGAGACGGGATTCAACCAACGGGCGGTGTTGTGGTCGCATCCGCTCCGCTGGAAATGGACGGGGCGATGCCGGAGTCGATGACTCAGACGTTCGTCGAAATTCGTCATGTCGAAACGAAGCGGCTCGTGACGTCGATCGAGTTGTTGTCGCCGACGAACAAGCGCGGCGACGGCTTGGAAGAATACCGAGCGAAGCGGCGAGAGATGCTTGCCAGCGATGCGAGCTTGCTGGAAATCGACCTGTTGCGGGTGGGCGAGCGGTTTCCGATGCGCGGGCCGTTGCCGTCGGTGCCGTACTTCGCGTTTCTCAGCCGAGCTTGCCGTCGGCCGCGAGTCGAGATTTGGCCGATCGCACTCGATCAGCCACTGCCGACCGTGAGCGTGCCGCTGCTGCCGGAGGACTCGGACGTGGCGTTGGATCTGCAAGCCGCACTCAGCTCAGCGTATGAACTCTATTCCTATGACTTGGCGACCGATCATTCGGGATCGCCCACCGTGCCACTCGATCCAACGCAATCGGAATGGGTGGAACAACGCTTGCGCGCGGTGGGAATGAGATAACGGGATTTCAACGATGCCAGTTCTCCGATTTGTGATTGCTCTTAGCATTGTGGCCAGTGGATTGGGGATGTCGCTTAACGCCAACGAGCCGTCGGTGGCGGACCTCGACTTCTTTGAGAAGCGCGTGCGACCGTTGTTGGTGCAACGCTGTTTTGAATGTCACTCGGCGAAGGCGGAGAAGTTGAAGGGCGGGTTGTTGCTCGACAGTCGCGAGGCGATTCTTGCGGGTGGCGACAGTGGGTCGGCGGCGGTGGTGGGGGATGTCGAGAAGAGCCTGATCGTCCAGGCGATTCGCTTCGACAACGAGAATGTGCAGATGCCTCCGGCGGGTAAGTTGCCGGAGGCGGAGATTGCTGTGCTGACCGAATGGGTGAGGCGCGGGTTGCCTTTCACGGCCGCTAACTCGGTGAAGATAAGCCGGCGAGCGATCGACATCGACGAAGGTAAGAAGCATTGGGCGTTTCGGCCATTCGTCGATCACACACTCCGAGGCAATGACGATTTAGAGCCGCGACCGTCAGGGAGCGGTCTTAAGCCCTCGAAACAACCGCTCCCTGACGGTCGCGGCTCCGAATCGTCACAGGCTTTCCGTGTGCCTGCGACGATTTCGCAACCGCGTTCTCGCATCGACGACTTCGTCTTCGCGGCACAAACCAAACATGGTTTGTCCCCCTCGCCGGAAGCGTCCAAGCAAACGCTCATCCGGCGATTGTCGTTTGATCTGCTCGGCCTGCCTCCGACGGTGGATGACGTGCATGACTTCGTCGCGGACGAATCGCCGGATGCTTACGAACGGCTGGTCGAGCGGATGCTGGCCGATCCACGATTCGGTGAGCGTTGGACGCGGACGTGGCTCGATCTGGCTCGGTATTGCGACATCGGCGAATCGTGGCGAACGGGCGAGGGGCAGCCGTGGCTGTATCGCGACTGGGTTGTGCAGGCGATGAACGAGGATGTGCCGTATGACGGGTTCGTTCGCAAGCAGTTGGCGGCGGATTTGATGTTGCAGGCGAGTGAATTGTTTAACCCCAACGCCAACGGCGTGGGCGGGCCGGGGGTATCCGTCGGCACGAACAGTACCGACACACACAACGCCGACACGCACGCCGTTGGCGTGGCGGTTAAACATGAGGATCTTGCGGCGCTTGGACTCTTGGGACTCAGTCCGTCGTATTGGAAAGAACTCAAGCTCGATCACAACGTCATCAAGCAAGTGGTTGCGGAGGAATGGGAAGAGCGGATCGAGGCGATTGGCGGGACGTTTCTCGGACTGACGCTGGCCTGTGCGAGATGTCACGACCACAAGTTCGATCCGATCACTCAGCAGGACTATTATGGTCTGGCCGGAGTGCTGGCGAGCATCAAGATCGACGACCGACCAATCATCGCGAAGCCGCTCGCGGATCAGGCGGCCGACGCGCGAAGGCAACTGAAAGAGTCACAGGCTCAATTGGAAAAACTGCTCAAAGAGCCGAAGCCCTCCGGCAACGCGACTGACGAAGAGAAAGCGAAGGCCGCGGAGGTCGTGAAGCAAGTCGAAGGATTGCGAGCCAAGATCGCGGCGTTGCAACAGACGCCGCAGCTCAACACGCCAGTCGCATTCGGCGTGAGCGAGGCGTCGATGATCGTTCTGCCCGATGGGCCGAATCGGACGAAGATCGAATACAGGCCGACTGAGCCTCAAAACGTGGCGATGCAGATTCGCGGCAACGCGGCGAATCTCGGAGCGGTTGTCTCGCGGCGGTTTGTGACCGTGCTTTCGGCGGGTGAACCGGCTCCATTCAAGAACGGCAGCGGGCGATTGGAACTGGCCAACGCGATCGTCACCGATGCCGCTCCGCTGGCGGCGAGAGTGATCGTCAATCGGATTTGGGCACATCATTTCGGACGCGGCTTGGTCGCGACACCGAGCAACTTCGGCACCCAAGGAGAGAAGCCGACTCATCCCGAATTGCTGGACGATCTCGCCGCACGGTTCATCGAACATGGCTGGTCGCTGAAGTGGTTGCATCGCGAGACCGTGTTGTCGGCGACGTATCGTCAGAGTTCGGCCGACAGCCGACAGCCGATAGCCGAAAGCCGTGATACCGTTTTTTCCGAGGAAGGAAAAAGGGGACAACGGCTGTCGGCTATCGGCTCTCGGCTTTCGGTCGATCCGGAGAATGTTTGGTTGGCTCGGATGCCGTTGCGGAAGTTGGACGTTGAGGCTTGGCGAGATGCGATGCTCGTGGCGACGGGTGAGATGGATCGGCGAGTTGGTGGTGCTCCGCAGGAGTTGAGCGAGACGGCGAATGTCCGGCGAACGGTGTATGGATTGGTAAGGCGACGTGAGTTGTCGGACCTGTTGCGGCTGCATGATTTTCCCGATCCGGTGTCTCACAGCGGATCGCGAATGCCGACCACGACTCCGTTGCAGCAGCTCTTCGTGTTGAACAGTTCGTATCTGCAAGCTCGCGCGGCGGCGTTGGCGAGTCGAGTGTTGCGCGAACATCCGCAAGACACGGCGGCACAAATTCGAACGGTGCATCGCTGGTTGTTTGCTCGTGAAGCGACGGATGAGGAGATCGGGATCGGATCGGAGTTTTTGGTTACGTCGCAGTCGGACGGCGTAATTGCCGATCAGGCGTGGCGTCACTACGCTCAGGCCCTGCTGGCGACCAACGAGTTGCAATTCGTTGAGTGATCGTCGGCGATCGGGTTTGAGGGACTCGTGATGTTTGATCCAGCCGAGTTTGAGAAGTGGCGTGAGATGCTGCGCGGTGATGACGACGAACATTTCGTCGAGGCGTTGGATACCGCGTTGCACCAACTGTTCCCCGATGGCTTCGAGTCGCCGGAGTTCATGCAGGCTCTGGCACCGGACGGCTGGGACAAGTCGCCGCTGGTCGCCGTCTTTCATCCGAGCTTCGAGCAGGTCTATGAAGAGGCGGTGCGGATTCAGCAGAACATGTCGGCACTGGGACGCAAGAAGGATGTGCCGGCACCTCCTCCGCCGACTCGCGAGGACGTGGCGAAGCTCTACGAAGAGTCGCCACTCGAACCAGAACTCGAACTGCGTGAGATCGTCGGCAAATGTCTGTGGGACATCATCTCGGACAATCATCAGGTCTTTAACGCCGATGGCAACGAATTGGATTTCGGATCGTTTCGGTTCGCGGGCGGGGTGATCGCCGATCACCTCAATCGGCGGCTCGGTGGTCGGGAATATGACTACATGAGCTTCTACATGGGGACGGCGTGGGGTTCCGGCCGAGCGGATTTCTCGCCGGTCTATCGGTTGATCTTCACTCGCATGAAGCGGCTGAACTGGGATTGGGAATATCACTTTCCTCGGCTGCGGCTGGTGAATCTGCGGCCGCTGAAGGAAGCGTTGGATGCTGAGAAGCCGCAAGACTTCGCGGCCTACGATCCTTCGGCGGCGATTGAACAGGCTCAGCAGGACGAGCAGCGCGATCAGGAAGTGGCGGAGTTCCAAGAGAAGCTCGACGAGGACTACCGCGAGGCGATCTCTGATGCTGTGGATCGGCGACCTCCGGCTGTTGTGCAAGCGTACTCGGACATCTATGACAACTTTCCGCGCGGTTGGCCTCCGGTCCCGGAAGTGGACTGAGGCGAGATTTGTTTCTTGTTTAACCCCTACGCCAACGGTGCGGGCGGATTGAGGAATAACGAACTACGTTCGCACGCGCCGACGGTGCGGGCGGATTGAGGAATAACGAACTACGTTCGCGCGCACGCCGATGGCGTGGCGGTTAAACAGTTTTTCAACGCACTCTGGCGAGTGCGGCTACCAGGAGTCACTCAATGTCATCGCCCGCATCACCGCTGCCCCCCGCATGGGACAACATCATCTCGACGTTTGACCGCGGCGAAGAGTGGATCGTGCGTTGGACCACGGAAGGCCAGATGCTGCCGGCTCAGCGGGATATCTGGATTCAATCGCTGCGAGAGCGATCGGCCAACGCACGCACGATGGCGGCAGCCAACGCGGAGATTCCGACGTTGCCCGGAATCCTGCCGCCGCAACCGAATGAATTGCCGGCTGTGCGAGCGCTGCGATTGTGGCGCTTTCTGGGAAATGAAGTCGCTCAGAACAAAGCGGCTGGCCGACTGACGTTGTCACAGGCTCACGCGCTGGCGGAAGAATGCCGCGAACGGATCACGTCGTTGAAGCGGCGGCTCACGGAAGATGGCGTCACGGTGGTGACGACGGCCGACAAGCCCCCCAGTTCGGTGCAGTCGCCAGCGGTGGGAACGAGCGTCAACGACGTACTCAAAGATTGGTCGCAGCCAGCCCCAGACACCGCGACTGGCTGGCAACCTCCTGTCTCCACGAGTTCGGAAGCCGTGCCGACATTGGAGCCGGTGAGGCCGCGACGCAACATCATCGAGATGCTGCTCGATCCGCGCAGCATTCAGTGGCTGATGGGAATCGGCGGCGCGTTGATGGCCGTCGGCTTGGTGATCTTGCTGTGGGTCAAGAACTATTTCACTCCGCCGGTGATGGCGACCGTCATGGGGGTGACCAACATCGCGCTGATGGGGGGCGGCTGGGCCATCATTCAGAAGACTCGTTATCAACTGGCGGGCAAGGGACTGACGCTGCTGGCGTGTCTCGTGATGCCGCTCAATCTGTGGTACTACCACGCGCAAGGGTTGGTGACGCTCGACGGACATCTGTGGGTCGTGGCGGCGATCATGTGCGGGCTGTATGCGGCCTCGGCTTGGACTCTCAAGGATGAGATGTTCGTGTATGTCTTCAACGCGGGCGTGGCGATGACCGGGTTGCTGCTGCTTGCGGATATGAACAAGTTCGTGGAGGTGGCGGCTCCGGCGATGTTGCTCGTGCTGCTGGGCTTGGCGGGGATTCACGCCGAACGCGCGTTCGCCGAGAACGACGGCCCGTTCAGCCGGAAGCGATTCGGACTGGCGTTCTTCGCGAGCGGGCATGTGCTGCTGGGTTCGGGCTTGCTGATGGTCTTCATCGCCCAGTTGGCCGGCGATTGGCTGTATGACGCTTGGTTCAAGTCGGTCTATCTGTCGTTCCAAGCGGTCCCCTCGCCGATCTGCGGCGAGCTGCGTTGGTTGTCGCTGGCGATCGTCCTGGCCGGGATCTATGCCTACATCTACTCGGACATCGTGGTGCGGAAGCATGGGGCTTACATCCACTTCGCGGCGGCGCTCCTGCTGTGGGCGGAAGTCTTGGTCGTGCAGTTGCTGCACCTGAAACTGGAAATCGACGCGGTCATCGCGGTGTTGGCGATCACGTCGCTGGCGGTGAATTTGACTCAGGCTCTGGTGACTCGCGACCGGAAGATGACGCGAGCGTTTCCGATATTCGGGTTGATGCTCTCGCTGCTGCCGGTGTTGATGGGGATCTACAAATACCTGGAATTCTTCGGACTCCAAGAAGCCTTCGTCGGCCATCCTCCGCGATTGAGCTACGTCGGTGCGATGGTGCTGACGGCGGTGGCCTCACGACTGGGAGCGTACATCTACCGCCACACCGGGAAGTGGCTGCCGACGGCGTATCACTTCTCGACGGCCGCGGCCACGCTGGTCGCCGCTGTTGCGTTGCTCGCGACTTACGGTTTCGAGCGTTGGCAAGAACACGCTCCGATCATGATGCTGATCCCGATCGCGTACCTCGTCGCCGCGAAGCTGTACGGGAATCGCGGTCCCTCGGAGCCGCTGACGGCAGTCGCTCACACGGCGACGGTGGTGATGTTGGTCTCGTCACTGGCGTCGGCGTTTTATGGGTTCACGGGTCTGGCTCACGACAAACACCTGAACCTCGCGCTGATGGCGTTCTTTGGGGAGGCCGCTCTGTTCTATGGCTTGGCGACGTCGTTCCAGCGGAAGCCGTTCTACGTTCATCTGGCGACGCTGATGGCGGGCGGCTCGCTATGGCAAATGCTGATGTTCTTCGGTGCCACGAGCGCCAACACCTATTTGCTGACGTTCGCCATCCTCGGCCTGGGATTGCTACTGGTCTATCGGTTCTCGGTGCTGGAACAAACGGCCGCCGCACCGCTGGCCGAAGCGGCGTTCCAAGCGGCGAACTCGCTGCTGAGCCTCGCGTTCGTCGCCTCGGTCTGCAAAGGGCTGGCGAGCTTGGCGTCGGATGCATTCAGCTCGTCGCAGAAAGTGCAGTGGGGATTCGTCGGATTCAGCGTGACGATGCTGGTGATCGCGATGCTGTCGGTGGTGATCGTGAAGGTCGCCGGCTGGCGGCGTTGGTACGTCGTCAACGTCGTGGCTCAAGGAGCGTTGACGCTGCTGGGGCTGCACCAGTTGATCAACCTCAACGGCTGGCAACAGGTGGAGTTGTTCTCCGTGCTTGTTGGGCTGCTGCTGCTGGCGGTCGGACACCTGGGCTGGTATCGCGAGCAAGGTCGCGAGACCGACAGCGACCTCGTCAGCACGAGCCTCTTCTTCGGCAGCCTGTTGGCCGTGGTGCCGTTGTCGATCGCGGCCTGCATTCACCGCTGGAATCCGCCAATCGTGATGGTCGATGAGGCGGGCTTCCTATTCGTCAGCGTGTTGCTGTTGGGAACGGGTTTGGTCTTCCGGCTGAAATCGACCACCTTGGTCGGCAGCGTTTCGACCGTGTTGTACTTCATCACGCTGCTGATCTTCGTCCCGTGGGCAAAGTTGGACACGGTCGCGATTCTGATCATCGTCGGAGGCGGCACGCTGTTCGGCACGGGCTTGGTGCTGGCGTTCTTCCGCGACAGCCTGCTGACGCTGCCGGAACGAATTAAGAACCGTCAGGGGATTTTCAAGGTGCTGAATTGGCGGTAGTGCCCTGGTGTGCTGTCCGTCAAAGGAGATGACAATGACGTCAGGCGCGGTGTCGAGTGTGCGTTGGTTCGTGGCGGGTGGCGTGCTGAGCGTTGTCTCGGCGTTGGTGCTGGCTTGGTCGGGGACGGTCTGTGTCGATGTGATTCAGGTTCTGTTCGCCCGCAATGTTTCCGAACTGACAGCATTGGGCCAGCGGCTGGGGCGAGTCAGTTGGTGTCCCTTGGGAATCGCGGTGGGGACAACGCTGATCGCGGGAGGGTTTCGGCGGTCGATGTTGCGCGGCCGCCTTTCGCAACGCTCTCTGGGATTGGTCGCGTTGTACGGATTGCTGGCGGCCTGCGGTGCGTACTTCCTCTTCGAGGGGACGAGCCTCGCGCGCCACGCTTTGCTCGTCGTCGCGACGTCCGAACAACCCATTCAGGCCGAGGAACTTCGCGCTGTTGTTTCTCGAACGACGACCGCGGTGTCTCGCGGTTGGATGCTGTTCGCGGTGGCTCAAGTGCTACTGGTGATCGGCGGACTCATGCAGTCGGCCGATCAGTCGAAGCCGTCCAGCGAAGCGCGTCCCTGGCCCAAGATTGCCAACATGGCCTTGAGTCTGCTGTGGGTCTTCGGAGCCGTCGCCACAATCGCCTGGCTCCGCCGCAGTGGGGAGATTCTCCAATTGCGAGTCAACGAACCGATCAAAGCCTCGCTCATTGCTGAGATGCTCAACGGCGTGTTGTCGATGAGCTGGTTCGCCAGCTTGTTCCTGCTCGGTCACGCGGCTCTCACGACGATCGTGGCGGTGGCGGCGTATCGAAAACTGTCCCGCTTACGAGCAACCGGCATTCAGAATCACTGAAACGACTCGTACCGATTTGGCTCGTCCATCAAGAGAAATCGACGATGACAGCGGATCAAATTTCAAATCGCGTTTTGTTCGCGCTTGGCGGAGGGTTGACTGCAATCGTGTGGTGGCTTGATGTCACCGATTATCACGGTTGACTCGATGGGAGTGCCGGTTGAACGCTTCGCGACAGGCGAAGACAGCGACTGGCGTCAACGAGCGAAGTTCGCCGTCGTCCTTTCGTCAGTCTCTGCGGTCATGTCGCCCCCACGTTTTGTGGAAGGCATCCTAAACCTCGATTGCGCACTTTCGTAGCCGCGTTCGCCTGAACGCGGGGCTCAAGCCCGCGTTCGGGCGAACGCGGCTACGAACGTCCCTCACGACCAGCGAAGGTTGCGTCTCACGAACCAAGTGGCTCTTGTGGCGGTCATTGGCCTTTTGGGATTTTCCGAGGCGAGCGTTTCGCAAAGAGAATAGGGTTGCGAAGACGGGTCCGATTGAGGTCGGCTCGTTTGGTCAGCGAAAGTAACAACGATGTGCTGATTCTGAACTTACGCAGGTCCAAGGAAGGTTTCCTCAAGTTCCCAAAACCTTGACCGAAGGGGGGCGTCGGGTATGCTTCGCCCGTTCGCAGGAGACGCAGGGACGTGCCTCCGGGTCTGAACTCTTGAGGACTTGTCGAGTTCTGCAAACTGCTTTTCAAAAGCCGTTGCCTCACGGCCAAATGATCGCCCCAATCCGCAGCGGCGGATTCCCTCCAAGGTCGCTTTCCTCGGTCGCTTCGCTGCGCCCCCACCCCTCAGGGAGAGATCGTGTCTTCAGACCTCGCCAACAACGACTTCAAGGAATTGGTTCGCTCGCGCACCGACCTTGTCGCGCTGGTCGGGGAGTCTGTGGCGCTAACGCCCTCACGCGGTGGGGCCGAGTTCAAATGCCTCTGTCCGTTTCACGACGATCACACCCCTTCGTTGACCGTGTATCCCGACCGCCAATCGTTTCGCTGTTGGGCGTGCAGCACCGGCGGCGATTGTTTCACCTGGGTCATGGAGTTCGACAAGGTCGAGTTCCGAGAGGCGCTCGAAACGCTGGCCAAGCGTGCCGGCTTGGAGATGCCGACATTCGCCGGGCGTCGGCCAGAGACTGCGGTTGCCAAGACCGACGTGCTCGATGTGCTGGCTTGGGCCGAGAACGAGTTTCATCAGTACCTGCTCGATTCGCAGATGGCCGCGCCGGCTCGCGAGTATCTGAAGGAGCGCGGCTTCACGGCGGAGACGATCGCCAAGTTCAAGCTCGGCTTCGGGCCGAATGATTCGCAATGGTTGCTCGCTCGCGGTCGAGGGAAGTTCTCGCTGGAGTCAATGGAATCGGCGCGGATCATCAAAAAGAGCGACGAGGGAACTGGCTACTACACGTTCTTTGGATTGAAAAACCGCGTGTTGTTTCCGATTCGGAACGACAAGGGACGGTGCGTGTCGTTCGGCGGCCGAGTGCTGCCGCAGTTCGCTGAGCCGGGAGTCGGCAAGTACATCAACGGCCTTGAGAGCGACGTGTACTCGAAGAGCAACTTGCTGTTCGCGTTTGATGCCGCTCGCGAAGGGATTCGCAAGACCGGCACGGCAGTCATCGTCGAGGGCTACACCGACGCGCTCATCTCGCATCAGTTCGATGTGACGAATGTCGTCGGCGTCTGTGGAACGGCGCTGACTCAGGCTCACGTCGATCGGCTCAAGCGGTTTGCTCAACGAATCGTGCTGATGTTCGACGGCGACGAGGCGGGGCAGAAAGCGGCGGAGAAGGCTCTGGCGAATTACTTGTCCGAGAATGTTGACCTGCGAGTGCTCGTGTTGCCGGACGGTCAAGACCCGGATGAATTCTTGTTCGCTCACGGGGCGGACGAGTATCGGCGGCAGATCGACAGCGCGGCGGAGGCTTGGGACTTCAAGCTGCAAACGGAAATCAATCGGCACGGGCTGGAGTCGATTGACGCTCGGCATCGGGTGCTGACCAGCATGTTGGAGTTGCTGGCCAAGGTGTCGAAGCTGCGTGGATCGGTCAAAGAGGACGTGATTCTCAATCGGTTGGCGTCGCGCACGTTGCTGTCGGAGCAAGTGGTGCGGCAGCGCTTGTCGGAGGCTCGGTCGGCGTCATCCAGCGGCGTGCAACCGAACGCCGCGTTGCCAAACCGCAACGTCGCTGCGGCGGGAACGCCACAACGCGGAGCAGAGACAACGGCTCGGACAATGGGCGCGCCGGGGACGGCACTTGCCCACAAATCCCCGCGAGCGGACGGTGCTTCGGGCAATCGCAGTCTATGTTTCCTGGACCGGTCGCTCACCAAGGGGGACCGAATGGAATGCGAATTGTTGGAGATCATCTTCACCGACCCGGCTACGCTGGATGAGATCCGGCGCGAGATTGGCGACGAGGACTTTTACAACGAACAGACTCGCGCGGTGCTGCAAGTCTGCTTTGACCTGTTGGACAACGACGAGACGCCGACGTTCGATCGGATCAGTGCGGTGATCGAAGACGCGGCTCTCAAACGGTTGATTGTGTGGATCGACGAACAAGCTCGAAAAAAGGAGATCGCGGACAAGCTGAAAGACAATTTGATCATTCATGGCGGCGCGGCTGCGCCGAGTTATCTCGCTCAGACGCTGGAGCCGATCCGGTTCCGCCGCGCCGAGCAACAACATCAGCGAAACACCGGGCGACTCGCCCAACAACCGGATGCGCGGGCCGGTCTCAATCCCAACGCGAAAGCCCTGCTCGAACAGGCCACAGCGTTTCACCAGAAACGTGCCGCCAAGGCGACTTAGCCGTCGTCAGTCGTTGACTGACAACGGAGCGGTTTGAGGAAAGGCAGAATGAGAAATGAAAAATGAGAAATGAAAAATGCAAAATGAGCGGCGGACGACTGACCTGAGCGATGCGGCCATTCGCCTCCCATTTTGCACTTTTCATTTTCCATTTCTCATTTTTCACTGAGCCGTTCCGACCTTCCTCCACAACGCCGAATCCCACCCATCGCGAAGGAACAGCCTGTGCATAAGCTCGATGAAGCCCTGACGATGTTGGTTGCCGAAGGCAAGAAGCGCGGCTGCCTGTCCTACACCCAGATCAACGGCTATCTCCCGGACGAAGCGGTCAATCCCGAAAAGCTGGATGACCTGCTGATGCTGCTCGAAGAGCACGGCATCGAAATCGTGCAGGACGACTATCAGCCCCCGATGACTCCGGCCGAGGTCAAGAAGCTCAAGCCGAAGTTCAAGGATGATGTGCGCGAACGCCAAGTCGATGATCCCATCCGCATGTACTTGTCGCAGATGGGTGAAATTCCGCTGCTGACGCGGCATCAAGAAATCTCGCTGGCCAAGCAGATTGAAATCACTCGCCGCCGCTTCCGCCGACAACTGCTCGATACGGATTTCGCGTTGAACACGGCGATCGAAATTCTCAAGAAGGTCAGCGTCAATCAATTGCCGTTCGATCGCACGATCAAAGTGTCGATGACCGAAGGTTTGGAGAAGGCTCAGATTCTCGGTCGGATGCCTTTCAACCTGCGGACCATCGAAGTGCTGCGCGAGCAATACGTCCGCGATGCCCAGGCATGGCTCGATCCCAACGCCTCGCCGACAGAGCGGAAAGAGTCCGAGAAGAGGATGATCAACCGGCGACGGAAGATCGTCACGCTGGTCGAGGAGATGTCGGTGCGCACGCAGCGTCTGCAGCCAGCATTAAAACGGCTGGAACAGATTTCGTTGCGCATGACTCAGCTCGAAAAGTGGCTGCGCGATACGCGAATGAGGAACTCCAAGGACGACCGCGCCAACTTGCAGAAGGAGTTCAACGACCTGACGCAGATGACGCTCGAAACGCCCACCACGTTGCGAACGAAGTTGAAGCTCATCGTCCAGAAGTTCGGCGAGTACGAACAAGCGATGCGTGATCTCTCCGGCGGCAACCTGCGGTTGGTGGTCAGCATCGCCAAGAAGTATCGCAATCGCGGGCTATCGTTTCTGGATCTCATCCAAGAGGGCAACACCGGTCTGATGCGAGCGGTTGATAAGTACGAGTACCGTCGAGGCTACAAGTTTTCGACCTACGCGACGTGGTGGATTCGCCAGGCGATCACGCGAGCGATCGCGGACCAAGCCCGCACGATCCGCATCCCGGTCCACATGATCGAGATGATGACTCGTCTGCGTCGCGTCAATAAGCAGTTGCTGCAAGAAAACGGCTACGAGCCAAGCATTGAAGAAACCGCCGAAGCCGCGGGGGTGAGTCTCGAAGAGGCGCGCCGCGCGATGAAGATCGGGCGGCAACCGATCAGTCTCGACCGCCCCGTCGGCGAGAGCGAGGACAGCTTCTTCGGTGAGTTCATCGAAGATCAAAGCACCGACAATCCGGTTAGCTCGGCCGCGACCGAGATGCTCAAGGGGAAGATCGACATCGTTCTCAAGACGCTGACCTATCGCGAGCGCGAGATCATCAAGCTGCGCTACGGACTCGGTGACGGCTACACCTACACGCTGGAAGAGGTCGGCCGCATCTTCAAGGTGACTCGCGAGCGAGTCCGGCAGATCGAAGCCAAAGCCGTCCGCAAGCTGCAACACCCGGTGCGCAGCAAGCAACTCAAGGGCTTCATTGAGGAGCTGGTGCCGGTGATGTAGTCGTCACTATCTCACTATCTCGTTTACCTCTTTTCCACGCTCCGAGGCTGTGAACCTTCTAGAGCCGCGACTGTGAGGGAGCGGTTGCTTCAAGGACTTACAACCGCTCCCTCATGGTTGCGGCTCTAGATCTTCACAGGCTCTCCGCGTCGTGTGCGTCCTCGCGACGCGGAGCGTGAAGGCGTGCGTTCCCAAGCGGAGCACGGGAACAAGATTATTGGGTGCCCCTTTTCTCATGGGGGCAGTTGCAATCGTTGCCGGAATTCGGCGCGAACATGGCTGGCGGCTCGCAAAGCTGACCGCGACTGTCGCGCGTTCGCCGAAAGGCCGGGGTATCGAAAATCTACGGCGTACCGAGTCAGCGTCAGCAAGCGGCTGCGAAGCGTGGCGAGTTTGGGATCATGGAGCAACAACGCCTGCAACAACATTGCCAGTTGGTGCGTTCGGGGAATCGGTTGGCCGATTTCCTGCATTAACGCCTTGAGATACTTCTCCGCCGACTGTTGGCAGTGAAAGCAAATCAGGTCATGGTCTTGCGGTTTGGCCAGCGCGAGCACGTTGGCTCCGCGCCAATCGGCTTCCGCCTTTCGTACCCAGCGAGCGGTGAGTTTGTGCATATAACACCTTGCCCGTTTTTTGAATTTCTCGCAAAAACCAATCCCCGTCCGTTAACCCGGCTTCCCAGTGCTTCGGGGTGCGCACAATCAAGTCCACCGGCAACAGCGTTTCCAGAGCAACGCTGATGCGCAACGATTGGTCAATCTCGTTGCGTGTCGGCATGATGACCAATAAGTCGATGTCGCTATCGGGACGCGATTCACCTTTTGCATGCGAACCAAACAGAATGATCTGCTCGGGTTGAAACTGCTCCTCAATGCGTCGCGCGTATGCACGAATCGCGGCCATCGAAACTTTGGGCTGCGGTCGCATCGCATTTCCTTTGGAGTAAGGTGTGTCAGCACCGATTTGGACTACCGGGCGAAATGTCATTAGCGTAGCGGCACTACTTCTTCTCTTCCTTCGCGGCCTCGGCTTTTTCAATCGTGCCCCACAGGTGGCCGCCGACTTTGCCATGTTGCCAAGTGCCGGCATACAGGTCGCCGTGAAAGATCACGCGTGCTCCGAACGCCGCGCCCAAGCCGGGTAACGTCGCATTGGTGAGCGTGATCATCGGCGTGTCTTCGGCCCAGATCAGCCGGAGCGTCAGTGGTAGCGTGACGTCGGTCTTTCCATATTTGATGCGCGCTTCAAAGGTCCACAGGTCGCCAGCGAATTTCGCGACCTTCTTCAACTCGTACCGTTCGGGATTGGCCGGCTTGGCATCATTGCCGACCACCGAGTAGTTCCCGACCAAAGTTGTTCCCGTCATCCGTTCCGAGAATTGTTTTTCCAACTCTTCTTGAGTGGGCTTCTCCGCCGACTTCTCTTGAGCGACGGCAGTGCCAGCCAGCGAGGCCGCTGCCACCGAACCCAACCACGCACGCCGAGACACACCATTTACCGCGCTCATCATTCGATCTCCTGAATTAGGGAAGCCACTGAGTCGTTATTTTCTGCAAGATTGTGGCGCGACGCTCCGCGTCGCGACTCACGACGCGGAGCGTCGTGCCACATTGCGGCTTCGCCGCGCTATCGTTTCTTGATCTCTTCGCGCAGTTCGTTCAACTCCGCTCGCAGCCGTTGCAGTTCGTGTTTCAGGTCATCGACAGGCTCGGCAGCCGGTTTGTGTTTGCGTTCCGGTTCCGAGTACTTGGCGTCAGGCTCGGCTTGTTTGCCCTTCTTGGGGGCGGCCGGTTCTTTTGAGGCGCGTTCGTGGGCCTGATGGATTTCGTGTTGCATCGCCTCGGCCCGCTTGGCCAGTTCTTTGGCGACATCATCGAGTCCTGCCGCGTGCAGGTTTTCGATGGCGATGTGGATGTGCTTGAGGCGTCGCGCCGCGTCTTCCAATCCGTCGAACGACTTCGACTTGGTCGGTTGTTTGCCGCCGTGTTTGAGTCCCTCTTTCGATCCGTGATGTCCCTTCAATTCCGCCAATTGGTGTTCGATCGCGGCTCGGTGCTTGCGCAACTCCGCCAGACCTTCTTCGTTCTTGGACTCTTTCAGAGCGTTCTCTTTCTCCGCCAGGGCTTTCAGATGCTGATGCAGTTCGTCGATTTTGCTGTCGGCGGATTTCGACGGCTTTTGCTCGTGTTTCTCGGCCGTTTGCAACAACTCTTTAACCGCTCGATAGCGCTTGTCGGCTTCCTCGCGGCGGCCCTCTTTCGCCAACTGGTCGGCCTCTTTTTGCACAGCCTTCGCTTTGGCTCGGAGTTCGTCCGCTTCGGAGGACCACACCGCCGTTGCCACACAGGCCACCAACAACATCGACAACATTGCTCGCAGGAGGTTTCGCATTTCAAGGACTCCAAAAGTGGGTGGGTAGGATTCGGCAAGAGATCGTAATCGGACCTGAGTCAGCCTGGCATCATCAGCGAAGTCCCAGCAGCGGCAGCGAGTCGCGATAGATCAGCCTTTCGATGGCTTCTGAATTGAGTCGCGGCAGCGCGGTGCCGACGAGCATGTCGTTGAGCTTTCTCAAACCGTCGAGCGTCGCGTTGACCGTCGTGAAGGGATAGTCGGTGCCAAATAAAACTTTGTCCCAGACGCCGTATTCCTGCACGAGCATCAGGCTGTGATAAAGCTGGAACGGCCGGTAATGCAGCGCGCTGAGATCGCAGAAGACATGCGGATGCTTGCGAGCCGTGACGATCGCCTCGCCTTCATACGGATGGCCGAGATGAGCCATGATGATTCGCACCTCCGGAAACCGAGCGGCAACCACATCGAGATGCCGAGGCAGCGTGCATTCCAGCGGCGCTTGAGCGACGAAGGTCGTGCCCGTGTGCAACAACACCGGCAAGCGATGCTCGGTCGCGTATCGCCAGAGCGGATCGAGACGTGACTCATCCGGCCGAAATCCGGCGTACATCGACAGCAGCTTGATACCGCGCAGGCCCAGTGTTTGATGTCCGAAGCGCAGTTCGTCTTCCCAACCTGGCTGCGTCGGATCGACCGACAGAAAGCCAATCAGCCGGGCCGGGTCGGCGGCGACGTAGTTCGCGACATAGCGGTCATCGACCCACAGACCGCTCAGCCGAGCTTTGCCGCCAAAGACAATCGTGATCGTGTCGTCTGGCGCGGAGGCTCGATAAGCGTCGTAGGTCACGGTCAGGTCCATCTCAACGCCAGCCTTCGCACGCTTGGCTTGATGGCGAAAGTCGTCGCTGAAATGCGCGGGGTACTCCCAAGCATGACTGTGAACGTCGATGATCATGAATCGTCTCCGCTTGTAGTGACCCGATTGATCGGGTCAGTGTCGCGCGTTTGACCCCATAAATGGGGTCACTACGAGCGCTGGGCTCACAGGACCGGCCACAGTGACAAGACCGACTCCACATTTCCGAAGTCGCCAAAGAGATGATCCGGTTCCGACTTGGCGAGTTCATCGACTGAATATGCTCCCGTGGCGACGGCGATGACATTCGCTCCGATTGCTCGGCCGCAGCGAACGTCGGCGGGCGTGTCACCGATGACCCAGAGCTTGTCGGAATCAATCGTTTGCGGAGCATGATGCTCGGTCGCCGTCGCGAGAGCTTGTCGAGCGACATCATCCCGGTCGGCGTGTTCGTCGCCGTATCCTCCGAACGCGAAGTGCTCGGCCAGTTCGTAATGTCGCAACTTCAACCACGCGGCCTCGCGGTAGTTTCCGGTGAGCAATCCCATTCGCACGTCGTGGCGTGTGCTCAATCGCGCGAGCAACTCGCGCACACCGGGATAGACGCCTCCCGTCCGATTGGCCAACTCGGCTGGGAGCACTCGCAAGTACGCCGCCTGCAATTGAGCGTGCGCTGCATCAGACTCTTCCAGTCCATGAAACCGAATCAGGTCTTGGCCGATGGCCCGATCGGTTCGTCCCGCCGTCGGAATGCCATCGGTCGGCGCGGTGACGCCGAACGCTAACTCCAACGCCCGCTCGATCCCCGCTTGGCCCGCGCCGCCCGAGTGCAGCAAGGTTCCGTCGATATCAAATAGAATGATGTGCATGAGTCCGTCGCACCTCTGGTTGTTGGATTAAGGAAAGGGCAACAGCCAGAATGTCCAATGTCCAACTCCCAATGTCCAATGAATGACCAATGCCTCAGATCACATGGAACGAGCCACTCAATATGACTCCGAACTCCTCTCCTTTGGAAACGAACTCCTCTCAATTGGAAACGCTGTATGCCGGCCGATTCTTGTCGATGGTGCGGCGCGGGCATTGGGAATTCGCCACTCGCCGCAGTGCGACGGGCGTGGTGGCGATCGCGGCCGTCACGGATGATGCCAAGCTGGTGTTGGTCGAGCAGGCTCGTCCACCGCTCGGCAAGCGAGTCATCGAATTGCCGGCCGGATTGTCCGGCGACATCGCGGGTGAGGAATCCGAATCTCTGGCAACGGCAGCCCGACGAGAGCTGCTGGAAGAGACCGGCTATGAAGCTCAAGTGGTGCGGCTGGTCACGGAAGGTCCGAGTTCCGCCGGTCTGACCGATGAGATGATCTCATTCTTTCTGATGACCGGTCTCACCAAAACCGGCGCGGGCGGCGGCGATGCTTCCGAAGACATCGTCGTCCACGAGATCCCGCTGGCGGCCTTGCCGGAGTGGCTTGAGGAGCATCGCAGCGCTGGCTGGGCGATTGATCCGAAGATCTATGTGGGCCTGTTTTGGATCGTTCACAATTCCCGGCCCGCGGGTGACTCGGTGGGTGACAAGGTCCGGGAGTGACCGTTACAGTCATTCGCGTTCTGACCGTCGCCTGACTCTTCGAGTCGGAGAATTCTTCGAGCCGCGACCGTCAGGGAGTGCATTCGGACAAGGACTTTCGATCGCTTCCTGACGGTCGCGGCTCTTAAAACTCACAGGCGACGGTTTTCTATCTCTCTCCACCCAGACACAAAATCCCATGACTCAGGAAGCGACCGTTTACGTCGTCGATGATGATCCCGCCGTTCGCGACTCCGTCAGCGCGCTGGTGAATTCCGCGGGCCTGCGCGTGCAGACGTTTCCCTCGGCCGAGACGTTTCTGCAAGAGTACAAACCAGAGAAGCCCGGCTGCCTGGTGACCGACTTGCGAATGTTGGGCATGAGCGGCTTGGACCTGCTGGAGAAGATGCAAAAGAGCGAAGCTCCGTTGCCGGCGATTTTGATTTCGGCGTATGCCGACGTCCCGGCCGCCGTCCGAGCGATGGAAGCGGGAGCCGTCACGCTGCTCGAAAAGCCGTGCCGCAACGATCAACTCGTACAGGCGATCCACAAGGCTTTGGAGCGGGACACGACTCAACGAGCCGCGCGGACGCTTCAGCAAGAGATCAAGCGCCGCTTGGCGACGCTCACGCCGGAAGAGTACGAAGTCATGCAACGCATGGTCGCCGGCAAGCTCAACAAAGTGATCGCCAACGAACTGCTCATCAGCCTGCGCACCGTCGAGACTCGCCGCCACAAAGTCCTGGAAAAGATGAAAGCCGACTCGCTGGCCGAGTTGGTGCGGATGGTGGTCGAGGTGGAGTGACTTCGGCTTCGGTAATTGAATTGAATTACAAACACACCGAAGGACCGGGCAATGCCGCAAGGAGAGGCCGATTTCTATTGGCGAATTGGACTCGGCATCTATTGCGTGATCGGTATCCCTGTTGCATGGTGGCATTGTCGGCGGCAAGACATGACGAAGAGCGTGACCGCAGCAAGACTCGGAAACCAGAACATAGTGATCACAACTCTTGCGTGGATGTGGCCAATCCTCATATTTGCGTGGCTCGTGGAACCTCGTAAGCCAAGTTCAGATAAGCGGGAGCCAAAGTAATTCAGACGGTTGAATGAACCAGTGACGTAGCTGCAATCCATCTCTGGCCGTCGGCAGGAGCCGACCCTAGTTTGCACAAATGTCTTTCCCCAGCAGCCGCGCGACTTCGTAGACGTCTTTGTCGCCTCGGCTGGAGAGGCGGAAATGGAGTCCGGTTTCGACGGCGGTGCGTTCGGGTGATCGAAATCACTTTTCACGCGAGCGACCGGGGCGGGTGATGATTGGGCTCGCTGTCGAATTTGGCGCAGGAATTCGGCGACTTCGGCTGCGACTTCCGGGGCCCAACGGCCGCTGGAGACGACGAAATCCACCCCTTCAGGTTCACGCACGATGGCCATGATTGGCTCCAAAGTATTTGGCGATCAACTTAGTCGCGGCCTCTTCGTTTAAGAATGATGCTGTGTCTACGCCGAAGGAGTTGCGTCTCGTAGCCTAGCCTATATTCGGACTGTTGACATTAAACGGTTGTTGGTAAGTCGGGTGACGTGGTCACAGTTTCGGAACTTTGAGTGTCGCTATTTCAAATGGATGGAGCGCGGTGTCGAGCCACCGCACTCCAGGGAGACATCCTCCAGTTCACGGTTTGCTTTTGGTCGGTGTTGGAACGGTCATGGACACGGTCGCGCCGACCGCTTGAGCCACTCGGTCGAGGACGTCCGAACGCAGATTGTGCACGCCTTGCAGCCACTCGGAGAAGGTGATCGCGTCGATCCCGACACGTTCCGCGATCGTCTTCATGTGGATGCCGCAGCCGTGGACCGCTCGCCGCAACTCACCGCACAACGACTGTTCGGCGGCGGCTTCGCGCATCCGTTCCGCTCACTGAGCCATGTCGTCGGCTTCCGCGTCCAGCACCGGCCAGGATCGACGAATCTCTTCCATGCGTTCCGGGGAAATTGTCTGAGTTGTGCTCATGGTTCAACTTTCGACATCAAGCCCTTCCTTCGATGACTCGACGCCAGCGTTCGGGGACGCCTTCGTAGGCGCAGCGATACGTTGGCTCCAGCGGCACGTTGATGTAGCGGTCGAGACTCAGGAACAGCGGCATCTCTGGTAAGTCCTGGCCCACCGCGATCGGTTCCACATAGGCCACCGGCGTCACGCTCGCCGAGTACGCGGCCAAGCTTAGCGGCTTGTCGGCGGGCTGCTGGAATTCTTCCGGGTTGAAGTATTGCCAGAGTTCTCGATGAATCCCTTGCGGATTCGTTTTGCTCGGCGGGAACAGGTCGGGTGCAGTTCGCAACAACATCCAAAGCTCTGCCAAGCTTGGAGACTTCACGGTTTGCTTATTGACTGTTTCCGTGAAACTGAGTTGGATTGCAGTTCCAACCAGCCACTCGAAACTCAGGAGACTTTTCCAATGAGGATCCGCATAAACGCCGTTCGTCAGAGGGTCGCAAAGCGAAATCTATTGTTCGTGGTCGCGCTGATGGTCGGAGCCGCGCTGCCGCAGGCTCGTGGCGAGGATGCTCCGTCCAAAGAGCGGGCGCGAGTCATCCCGTTTCATGGGTACACGCAAGCGATCGAATTGAAGCGAGGCTCCGCGCGAGCGGTGCTCAGTCCGCAGGCTGGTGGACGCGTGTTGGAGTTCTCGGTCGCGGGTCAGGACGCGATGTTCCTCGACGAGCAGGAGAAGAATTGGCAGCCCGGAAAGACGGGACCGATCAGCGCGGGGCGGTTTGATTACGGACCCGAACTGACGGTGATCCCACACCCGACAATCTGGTCCGGCGATTGGACCGGCGAAATCACCGGAGCGTATTCGGCGAGGCTCACCAGCCCGCGCGATGAGACGGCCGGGATGCAGCTCGTCCGCGAGTTCAGTCTGGTCGAGCGAAACAAAACGGTGCGACTGACCTGTCAGCAGACGATGGTCAACATCTCGAAAGAAGTGCGAGAAGTCTGTCACTGGGGCAGATCGTTCTCGCCCGGCGGCGGCATCTGTCTGATCCCGCTGGGCGATCGCCCCAGCCGGTTTCCCAGCAAGTACGCGATGTACGAGGAAGGGGCCGTCATCAACGTCCGCAACATGGACGACAAGATTCGTGAGCGAGACGGGTTTCTGGAGATCCTCGCTCCGCCGCGCAAGCCGAAGCTCGGCTTCGATTCGCAAGCGGGTTGGTTGGGCTACCTCATGCCGAACGGCACGCTGTTCGTGAAACGGTTCACGACGTACCCCGACCGCGTTTACAGCGAGGCTGCCGGACTGACGCTGTCGGTGTGGTATCCGAACGGACCGCGCATCGAACTGGAACCGATCGGCCCGCGCGAGCGCCTGTTTCCGAGCCAGTCCGCCGCATTCACCGAGGAATGGTGGCTCCTGAAATTCCCCTTCCCGAAAGAGGGCGAGCAGATTGACCTCAAGGAACTCCGCGACCAAGTGACACAGCAAACCGATCAATGATCGGAATCTCGTTCCTACGCTCCGCGTCGGAACGAGCGGACGTCAGTCGTTATTCCTCGATCCGCCCACGCCGTTGGCGTAGGGGTTAAACAAGTAAGTCAACACGTTCTGGCGAGCGTGGCGACGTTTGGTGGTGAGTCCAAAGTGTCCAAAACAGCTCAGAAACCGTCCGCGAAATTGTTGTCGAGCGAGCATCGCATCAGCGTGCTGCTGATCGACGATCAGGCCATCAGTGCGGAGGCCGTGCGCCGTTGGTTGGCCACCGAGCCGGACATCGACTTCCACTATTGCGGCGATCCGGCCCAAGCGGTTGAGGTCGCGAATGAAGTCCGGCCGACGGTCATTCTGCAAGATCTCGTCATGCCGGACATCGACGGCTTGATGCTCGTCAAGTTCTTCCGCGTGAACCCGACGACTCGCGACACGCCGATGATCGTGCTCTCCAGCCGCGAGGAGCCGATCATCAAGGCCGAAGCATTTGCCGTTGGGGCGAACGACTACCTCGTGAAGTGGCCCGATCAGGTCGAGCTGATTGCACGCATTCGGTATCACTCGCGAGGCTACATCAATCTGCTGCAACGCAATGAAGCCTACGCCGCTCTCTCCGACAGCCAGCGCGAGATGCGGCGCGAGATCGACGCTGGTGCCAAGTATGTGATGTCGCTGCTGCCCCAAAAGATGCACGATCGAGTGCAGATCGACTGGCGCTACGAGCCGTGTGCCGCGCTGGCGGGAGATGCGCTGGGCTATCACTGGCTCGACGAGGACCGGTTGGCGATTTATGTGTTGGACGTGACCGGCCACGGCATCGCCTCGGCGTTGTTGAGCGTTTCGGTGATGAATGTTCTGCGCTCGAAGTCGCTGCCGAACGTGGACTTCGCGGTCCCCGGAGACGTGTTGGCCGGTCTGAATGAGACGTTTGAAATGGAAGACCACGGCGAGAAGTGCTTCACGATTTGGTACGGCGTGTACGACGCCAAGCAGCGGCGGCTCGCTTGGGCGGGTGGTGGTCATCCGCCAGCGTTGTTATTTGATCCGACCTCCGAGAATCCTAGTCAGCCGCAACTGCTCGAATCCGAAAGCCCGATCATCGGCATGATGCCCTGGCCCGATTGGACGACATCGCAACGAGAGGTCACACCCGGCAGTCGCCTGGTCCTCTACACCGATGGCGCTCACGAAATTCATCTGGCCGACGGCCGAGAATGGACTCACGCCGAGTTCGTGCAGTTCCTCTCGCAGCCCACGGAACCGGGCGAGTCAATCATGGATCGCCTGTTCGCGCACGTCAAAACGCTCAATGGGAGCGACACGCTCGACGATGATTTTTCGATCGTGGAGATGGCGTTCTGAAATGTTTAACCGCCACGCCATCGGCGTGCGCGCATCGTGGCGCGACGCTCCAAGCTTGTGAAGATTTAGAGCCGCGACCGTGAGGGAGTGATTGTTTCAAGGACTTACGACCGCTCCCTGACGGTCGCGGCTCAAATCTTCACAGCCTCTCCTCGTCGCGAATTTCGTCGCGGAGCGTCGAGCCACATTGGTGGCGGCTCCGCCGCGTTGATTAGCCTCCACGGCATCAGCGTGCGCGGGAGTCGTTTGGCCCTCGCGCCCACGCCGATGGCGTTGGGGTTAAACATCTCAACCGGCTCTGCGAGTGATCTCACTGCACGGTGAAGTTCAGCGCGGTTACGGCGAACTTCTTGCCGAGTTGATCTTCCACTCGCAACCGCAGCGTGTGCGGGCCGGGATTGCAGCCTTGAGGGATGGCGAACTCGTAGCTGTGGTAATAGTCGCGGCGCTGATTGCGGCAGCGATCTTCGGATGGGGCGAGCGGCAGAGTTTCGACCACGCGACCGGCTGGGCCTCCCTCGACGATTTCCAGAGCCGACTTCAGCAGCGTGCGGAACTGACCGTCGGCCAGCAATTCACTCTTGAAGTTGCCGACCTCGGCGTACAGCAGCACCGGTTGGCCCGGCATGAATTCGTCGCGCTTGAATCGCTGATAATTTCCGTAGCCGGAAATTTTCAGGCAGAACGCGACGTTGCGTAGCTCCAGTCGCGCCTTCTCCTGCAATCGCGAGGCGGCGGATTTCAGTTGAGCAATCGTCTGCGTCGCACGTTCCGAGCTGTCCGGCATCCCTTGCGTGTCGAAGTAGTTCGCCATGCCCCAGAGCATCTGTTGCCAGAACTCTTGATCGGCGGGATCGACCCCCGGCACTGGTTGCAGTGCTCGATCCGTCTGACCGGCGATCAGGTGCAGCAGCCGCAGTTGGACCTGCTTCCGCAAATAGAGTTGCCGGGCGATCTCATTGTCTCCCGGTATCAGTGCGGCGGCTTCGATCGTCGTTTGCGCGATGAGCCGTTCCAAATCGGCCGACGTTGCGAAGGGGGCGATCAACGGCGGCGCTCCCTCCGGCACACCGAAGTTTTGCGGACCATTCGCGGTCGGCGCAAACACGGGCGAGTTGGGCGGAGTCGGAAAGGGGAATCCCGGATTCACACCGTTGTTCAGCGCGGGTTGCTCGGAGTTGACCCATTGGATGTCTTGCGGTGCTGCGGCGGAGTCACTTCCGACAGCGCCGGGAGCTTGCGGCCAGAGCTGCGGTGAGTTGTTGTTGTTGGGAGCGATGTCGGTTTCGCTCTCCGTTGCCGGCGCGAAGGCGAGCGGCAACGTCGATCCCTGTGGGACGGTTGATGGATTTGTCGAGCGGAGCTGTTCGGTGTCGAACGAGTCCTGCGGATAATCCTCGTTGGGTTCGGCGTTGTTCGACAAACTGCGGAAGCGTTCCCACGGATTGACCGCGCCGCTGGAGTTGTGGCCGGCTCGCCGCTGACCGGCCGCCAAGTCGATCGGTGCGTGACCACCGGTCGCGTTCTCCGCATAGTCGGCCATGATCACATCGCCGCCGGGGTTTGCATTCCGCGTTGATTTCGCCGAGCGGCGTTTCGGTGACGGAGCCTCGACCACTGACGATCGTTCGACCGATTTGCCGCGGCTCGACACATCGAATAGCCCGCCGGTGGAATCCACGGATCGCGCATCGCGCGAGAAACTTTCCAAGCCATCCGCCAGCGCGAGCAGCTCGTCGTCACGAGTCGCATGATCCCGCTTGTCTGTGACAGCATCGTCCGCCGTTGTCGTCGGCCTCGGCCGCCGCGCGAACAATCCACGAGCCGGCAATGCCGTGCAGCCCATGACGCTGCACACGCACAACAGCCCAACAACGGCCCATCGGCCACGGCATTTCATGGCTTGTCCCTGGCCCCCCAACAGACTCGCACGCGACACGCTCGGCACGAGGGGCGGGACGGTATCGGCATCCGTCAAATTGCCTCAAGACCAGCTTGGAGAGCTGGTCATTCATTGGACATCGGAAGTTCGACGTTGGGATTTCGTCAATTTGCGAGCAGTGCCTTCACCGCCTCGTCGAGCCAGCCGCTTTGCCAAGTGTGCTCGCGCAGCGGGCCGTCGGCGTAGACGTGCGGAATTTGAAGCTCGTTGAGCAAGGCTTCGGCTCGCTGATGATGGTCGCGGAAGCTGCCGTAGCCGAGATGAATCAAACGCCCTCGTTCGGTGCGAATGCCGGCCGCTCGGTCGCGGAGCAGGCGATCGAGTCGGTAGTGCTCAAAGTTTTCCTGCGTGCCGTAGATCGGTCCCATGCCGAACTGGTTCGGAGCCGCCTGCATCAGCGGAGCATCCCACGCCGCCGCTTTCGCAAACGTCGTCGAGTGTCGCAGCAGCAAGCTCCAGGCTCCGTAACCCGACTTGCTGAAACCGACGAGCAAGCGACCCTCTCGCTCGGCCAGCGCCGGATACCGCTTCTCGATGGCGGGGACGACCACGTTGACGAAGTAACTTTCTTGCTGGATGCCTTTGTCGGTCGGGTGATCGGCATACCACGGCAGATGCGAAAACGTCGGCGCGACGCAGATCAACTGATGGCGATTCGCAAGGTCCAACCGTTTGGCTTCGCTCAGGCCATCGCCGTAACGCCGTTCGAGCCCCGCTTCGACCGGCAGCAGATAGAGCACCTTGAGACATCGCCCCGATTCCACTCGATCGGGCACGAGCACGCGAAGAAGCGTTTCCCCCCGTTGAAACTCCGAGGTCACGCGATGAACGCGAAAGCCATGCTCATCGGTAACGGCTTCCGAAATGGTGGGAGCGTCCGTCGCGAAGAGAACGGAGGCAATCAACAGAGAGGTGAGCATCATGTGACCGATCGCCGAAATGAGTGACTCCATTCGTTCGCCACGCGGCGAGGCTGCGAAGGTTCAGAGCCGCGACCGTAAGGGAGCGGTTGTTCTCAGGACGCAAGACCGCTCCCTCACGGTCGCGGCTCAAAAAACTCACGCCCTCGGATCGCAAGAACGAGTCGTGATCACGGATCTCAGCGAGCCTCCGACTCCAGATGATAGTCGCTGATTTTCTTGTGCAGCGTGTTGCGGTTGATGCCGAGTCGTTCGGCGGTTTTGGTCTGCGTCCCTTGGCAGGATCGGAGGACTTGCAGAATGACTTCGCGTTCGACGAGCGCGACGGCTCGTTCGTGAAGATCAACCGCCTCGGGGCCAGCTTGCAGGATGCTGGTGGAGACAAGCTCGGTCGCCATCTTTTGCACATCGTTGGCTTGCGGTCGGCCCATGCGAACTTGGGCGAGTCCCCGGACATGCGACGGCAGCAGATCGGCGGTCAGTGTGTCGCCGGTCCCCAGCACGATGGCCCGCTCGATGTAGTTCTGGAGTTCGCGGACATTGCCCGGCCACGAGTAGCGTTGCAGGAAACCGACAAATTCGGCGGCAACTTTCGGAACGGTGCGGTTGTTCTCGGCGGCGTACGCGGCGACGAAATAATCGACCAGCGACGGGATATCGACCGTCCGCTCTCGCAGCGCCGGCAGATAGATCGACACGACGTTGAGCCGGTAATAGAGGTCTTCGCGGAATCGTTCGTGTTCGATCTCTTGCAGCAAGTCGCGATTGGTGGCGGCCACGATCCGGCAATCGACGTGGACCGTGCGGCTGTCGCCAACCCGCTCGAACTCGTGTTCTTGCAGCACGCGCAGCAGCTTGACTTGCAGCGTCTGAGTCATCGAGTTGACCTCGTCGAGAAAAATGGTGCCGCCATGTGCGGCCTCGAAGCGGCCTGTTCGATTCTCGAAGGCGTTGGTGAACGCACCTTTGACGTGCCCGAAGAGCTCGCTCTCCAGCAGCGATTCGCTCAGCGCGCCGCAATTGACGCGGACGAACGGGCCACTGGCTCGCGGACTCAGTTCGTGAACCGCGCGGGCGACCAACTCTTTACCGGTCCCGGTTTCTCCGGTGAGCAGCACGGTGGCGGCTGACGCGGCCACACGTCGCGTCAGCGCATAGACCTCGCGCATGGCCGGACTCTCTCCGATCATGCCACGCGGACGGTCCTGCGATAGTGGTCCCGAAGCCAAACGAAACTCCTCTTAGGATTTTTGATTTTCGATTTTTGATTGAACCGCACAGCAATCTTCACAGCCTCGGACTGTCTCCATCAAAAATCGGGCGGCATTGTTGAACCCTCTGCGGGAAACCTCAAGGACCGAATTGCGATCCGAGACCGTCTCCGCGCCGATGCGGTCGGTCTCAGGCACGTTTGCCAGTCACCGCGTGGCCCAGCATAATGCCGCCCCGCTGTTCGGCGATTTGTCACGGGTTCGCTGCCTACGTTTTTCCGTTTTTTGATCTGCGGAATCCGTGTCGCAAGCCCGCTTGCTAGGAGGACACACAGTGCCCGATCCCAAAACTCAGGATGAACTCGGCGCGACCGTCGTCAACGAGCCGAAGGCGGAAGCCCCCAAGAAGGAAAAGACCATCTTGGGTGACTTCGAGATGCAGAAGAAGCTCGGTCAGGGAGGCATGGGAGAAGTCTATCTGGCACGTCAAATCAGTCTCGACCGAGCCGTAGCCATCAAACTGCTCAGCAAGGAAATGGCCAAGAAGAAGGGCTTTGTCGAGCGGTTTGAACGCGAAGCCAAGTCGATGGGCAAGTTCATTCACCCCAACGCGGTGCAGGTCTTCGCCTACGGAGTCGTCAACAATCAGCACTATCTGGCGATCGAATTCATCGACGGCCAATCCATGCAGAGCTGGATGGATAAGCTCGGCAAGTTGCCGGTTGGCGATGCGGTCCATGTCCTGCTCCGTTGTGCGGACGCGCTTCGGGTGGCTCACTCGGAACACAACGTCGTCCATCGCGACATCAAGCCGGACAACATCCTGGTGACGAAAAAAGGGATCGTGAAAGTTGCCGACTTCGGATTGGCCAAGGCGATCGGTGCCGGAGACGACGATGACATGTCGCTCACACAGAGCGGCACGGGCCTCGGCACTCCGTTGTACATGGCTCCGGAACAAGCTCGCGACGCCAAGAGCGTGGACTTTCGGACGGACATCTACGCGCTGGGGATTACGCTGTATTACTTCGTGACCGGCAAACTCCCCTTCGGCGGCGACACGGTCATCAAGCTGATCATGGCCAAAGAGCAGGGCAAGTACGACAGCGCCCGCAAACACAATCGTGAGGTTCCCGAGAGGCTCGACCTGATCATCGACAAGATGATTCAGAAGGACAAACAACATCGCTACGCCAATTGCGACGAACTGATTCGCGATCTCGACGCGCTGGGCTTGGAAAACTCAGCCTTGAGCTTCCTCGGTGGCGGTGCGACCAACGCGCGGCGAACCGTGGCAACCGGCAGCGGTGGGCACACCAGTCTCAACATGACCGGCGTTGTGAAAACCTCTGCCGAGATCGCGTTGGAAGCGACCGAAAAAGCCGCAGCCAAAGACACCGCAGTCTGGTATGTCAAACATACGAATCCCAAGGGTCAGACCGTCATCACCAAGATGCAAGCGGCTCAGATTCAGCAGATGGTCAAAGCGGAATTGCTCGACATCAAGACCACGGCCAAACGGGGCGAAAAGGGAGAATTCCTTCCGCTGGCGCAGTACGACGAGTTCCAAGACTTCATGAAGAAACGCATTGCCAAGCAGTCCGCTCAGGCACGCGGCGTCAACATGAAAGAGATGTATGCCAAGATCGAGAAGGAACAGAAACGCCGCAAAATCTTCCGCTGGTTTCGCGACAAAGTCGAAGGTGCTTTGGGCGGCCTCGCCTTCATCCTGTATCTGGCGGTGATCGGAGCGGCCTGTTGGGGCATCTACCTCGTGTTTCCCATCGCACGAGATTACTTGGCCGCCAAGATCGGCATCGCTCCTCCGGTAAAAGCTCCGGTCGATCCGGGGACGGGACCGAACGCGCCCGCACCGAAGTCGCCGTAGTCCTGCGGTACATCTTGAATTTGGAGTAGCCACGCTCGCCAGAGCGTGGGGAACGTCCAACGATTTCCCCACGTTCTGGCGAACGTGGCTCCCTGTCACTTTGACGTACCCGTAGACCTCAGAAGGTGGGCCAACCATGAACGAATTTGAAGGTTCCCCCAAAACGTGGCCGCCACTGGGACTGCCGACCGGCAGCGTGAGGGCGTTGTTGACGCTGATCGTCGTCGCGGTGGTCGTCACGAAACTCGCGTTCGGTTTGCCGCCGGATGTCCTGTGGGTTGAGACGCTGATGATCGCCTTGGCGCACTACTTCACGTCGCGGCGGTTCGTCTCCTTGCCTCCGGCCGTCAAGCTGCGGCTCGAACAAGAAGGGGTCATCGAGAAAGAACGGCAGCCGCTGTATCTGCCGAAGAACTCGATCCGCACGATCATCATCGGAGCGTTCGTGGGGTTGGGCATCTTTTTGTTTCGCGGCGAAGGGCTCTGGTATCAGCGGCGTTTGTTTCAGCCCCCCGCCGTGGCGATGCTGAGCATGGTCTTTGCCTACTTGCTGGGTGCGATCGTCGCCACCGTCTCCGGCTGGTTCAAGAAGTCCGACGCCCAGCCGATCACCGGGGTCTGGGGCGACATCAAAGCCGTGGTCGTGCTGGGAGCGATGGTCGTGGCCGCTGTCCCCGAACTCTTTGACGTTGGAGTGAAACTCCCGCCCCTTGTCGATCACATCGCGCTGGGGCTGACGCTGTTCTACTTCGGAGCCCGCTGAAGACCAAGGGCACTCGCATTGTGAGCCGATGGCGCTAGCCACGGGCCGCGATGGATGGCGTTTGACGGCGAATCGCCCGACGCTAGCGAGTTCGGCTCACAACCGGTCCACGATTTTGCGGTTCGCCGTTCGATTCACACGCCTCCCGCCAATCGCTTTGCGCTCCTGGAGGTGGTAACTATAGTTCCGCCCCAACCGGCAGTGGTCGGATTGGCCCGACGATCCTTGCGAGCCAGGAGCGCACGAGTCCGCATGAGTAAGTCTTCGACCGGAAAACTGGCAATTGGCTCTCGCGTGCGTATCCGAGAGGGCGTGACTTCGCCTGACTTCTCCGATGTCTCATTCGCCGGCTGGACCGCGACGATCATGGAGCTCAGCGGCAAGAAGCCGAAACAGAAGTTTATTCTCGCGTTCGACGATGCGGTCATCGCCGCCATGCCGCCCGACTATCTCCAACGCTGCGAAGAGCAACGCCTGCTCTACACAATGGCCTGCCTGGAAGCCGAACAGCTTGAGGCCTTGTGAGCCGAACGCGCTAGCGTCGGGCGATTCGCCGTCAGACGTCACCTACCAAGGCCCGTGGCTAGCGCCATCGGCTCACAAAGTGAGAAAGAATTGGCGACGTTGCGTTTCACTTCGGCAGTTTCCAGTGCGAATCGAACGACGTGGCCCACTCGGTCGTTTCGGTGAAGCCGCCAGCTTTCGTCGGGGCGAATTGCTGAACGGCAATGTCGCCCAGTCGCGGGAAGAGCAGCGCGTTCGTACCGATGAATTCAGCGTCGTGCAGCGTGTGGCCGGAGTTGATCACGACGTACCGATTCGGGTTCAGCGGGTTCGGGAAAATTAGCGAGACCGCGTGCGTCTTCGGATCGTAGCTCTTGCCGACAACGACAAGGGAATCCTTCGTCCAAGTCACCGGCAAGTCGGCGATCACTTTCGCCAACACCCCGTTTGAGGATGGGTCGCCAAAGAGGATCAGGTTCTTGTTCTCGATCTGCTCGTCGGTCAGTTCGCTGTCTTTGATCGTTGGAGCGCGGCCGCGGAACCACTTGTCGAACTCGCGAGCGAATCGGTCGTAGGTCCACTTGGCCCAGGCGGCGTGGCTCTCGTGCCAAGCGGTACCGGTGGGCAACACGCAGACGAATGGCTCCATGAAGGCGTCGTCGATGGGGCCTTGCAGGTTGTGTCGCTTGTGAAGATCCGGGTTGGCGGCGAAAGCACGCGATTGGTTGTAGTCGAGAACCTCCCAACGCTTGCCGTTCAACACATAGTCCACGCCGGGTAGCAAATTGCCACCGGCATTCGCCAGCGGATGTTCGACACCGTCGATGCTGATCCGGTCGGCCATGTCGCGAGCAATCTGCAACGCGGCGACATTCTCCGTCTGAATGTGCAGAACTCCGTCTCGCGCGACGGTCGCATGAACCTTCGCGGCTGTCAGCGGCTTGACGAGTTCTTCAATCGTCAGCCAGTCGCAGCGGTTGTACTTGAGCGTGTAAGTGACGAAGCGAATCTCTTTGCGTTGCGCGAATGTCGGTCGGCCCCGTTCGACATTCGCGCGGTGGAACGCCATGAACTCTTTGAAGGAATCGGGATGAAACTTGTGCTCGGTCTTGGGACCGATCAACTGCTTGATCTCGACGTCTTGTTCCTTCGCGGTCTCGACCATCAGCTTGCTGGCCGCGAGCTGCTTGTCGAGTTCGCCTCCATAAGTGCAGATCGGCACGTTGAAGGCATTGAGCGTGTAATCGAGCGCGTCGTAGATGTGCAGTCCCGTGTGCTGATGTGGCGGCAACGGGTCTTTGCGATTCTGATAGTTGTAGAAATCGACGAATCCCGCTCCCGGCCCGACCGAGCACCATTGATCGGGATGGTGCACTCCTAAATGCCAACTGCCGGCCCCGCCCATCGAGAATCCCCAGAGCACGATGCGGCGGTCGTCGATGCGGTATCTCCGTTTGACGTCGGTGATCGCTTCAAACACATCGGTCTCGCCGGACCAGCGGTACGAGTTATCGATGCGGCCGAAGACATCCAACTGCACAAAGTCGGCCGCACTGAGCGGCCCCTCTTTCGGCCACGGCTTGTCGGCATGATCGTCCAGGAACCGAATCTCATTCCGATCGCCGCCGCGACCGTGCAGCACAACGTACAACGGCCAACGCTTCGCGCCCTTCCCGCTGACACCCTCCGGCAGAGTGACTGCATACGGCTGCACCGAACCATCGACGCGCGAGACATATCCGCGAATGCTCTTGCCGGTCTGAGTGGTCCAACTCGGTTTGCCGCTCGCGAGTTCTTCCGCTCGCTTCAGCCCGGTTTTGATCGCGTTCAATGCGTACTGCGGGTATCTCGACTTTGGCTCGATCTTCGGCTTCGCCCCGTCCTTCGGAGCTGGCGGCAAATAGAACTCGTTGTGTCGCAGCGCCCACTCGGCCCCCTTGGCGTAGACCTCGACATCCGCGATGAGCCGCTCGTCCAGTTTCTTCGGCTTCAACTCGCCGATCGCCTTTTGCAGTTCGCTAAGTCCGGCGCGAATCGCGGTCCCGTCCGACTCCGAAGGAGCTTGCGCGAAAGTGAAATTGGGGCCGCCAATCAACAAACAAACGAACGCGAGCAAACAACGCATGAGTCGATCTCCAAAAGCCGTACCGCGACCGTTTGGGAGCGGCCGCGACGAGTACTCGT